>JAUSPL010000141.1 GCA_030656535.1 Gemmobacter sp. | reverse complement strand
GGCCCTGACGATCCGGCCTGCTGGGACAAGCTGACGGCTTTGCTCGGCCCCACATGGACCTGCGCGAATGGCGCGGTGATGGTGATCGGCAAACTCGCCATCGACACCGGCTATGAGGCCCTGGCGGTTTACGCATGGGCGCGCAAGCAGGGCTTCGATCAGGTCGCCCCGATCAAGGGTCTGGAAGGCTTCAACCGGGCGACGCCGGTGTCGGGGCCGACCTTTGTCGATGCGACCATCGGCGGCAAACGTCTCCGCCGAGGTGCCCGGCTATAGCTGGGCACTGTGTGGTGAGAAAGGCCGAGCTGATCGGCGATCTCATTATGGGTCATGCCCTTGGCAATGCCCCATAGTATGTCAAGTTCACGGGTCGTCAGATTTGGTGACGGCGCCGTTTGATCGGCTGTTGGCGGCGCGGTCTCTGTTCTCAGACGCGTGAAGATGAACCGCGCTATTGTAGGCGAGATCGATGATCCGCCGGAAATGACCTCCAGCGCGGATGCATGGATATCTTCGGGCAGGGCATCCTTCAGAATGTAGCCTGAGGCGCCGGCTGCAATGGCGGCAAGAATGGTTGTCTCGTCTCCGAGCACCGAAATGATCAGTATGTCCGTGTCATGATACCGCTTGCGCACCTCGGCAAGAAGATCGATTGCAAGCCCATCTGGAAGCGGCATATACGCAACGACCAGATCTGGCCTGGATGTTTCGAGAAATGCCCGCGCCTCGGCCAGATTGGCCGCCGCAGTCACGGCAAAGGCACCCGGTGAGGACAGCGCTTTCGTAAGCGGGAAGCCGAGGCCGTTCAGGCCCTGTAGTTCCAGGGCATGAGGGCGTCGAGTTTTGCGCTTGGCCATTGGTTGGCGATGCGTTCCAGGGTCTGGGTCAGCCACGCGACGGGGTCGAGGTTGTTCATTTTACAGGTCTGCAGGAGCGTGGCGATGGTGGCCCATGTCCGACCGCCGCCATCAGACCCGGCGAACAGGCTGTTCTTTCTCGTGATGGTCTGTGGCCTGATGGCACGCTCGACAATGTTGGAGTCCAGTTCGATCAGACCGTCGGTGAGGAAGCGCTCGAAGATCTCCCGTCGGGCGATGGCATAGCGCAGAGCTTCGGCCAGCTTCGATTTCCCCGAGATGCGCGGCAGGGTTTTCTGCCAGAGGGAAAACAGTTCGGCGACGATCGGCACCGAGACGGCCTGACGCGCGGCGGCGCGCGCCTCTGGGCTTTTCCCGCGGACCTCGGCCTCAAGCTTCCAGAGATCGGCCATCCGCTCCACCGTGGTGGTGGCGACCCGGCTGTCACCCGCCGCGTGGAGTTCGTAGAACCGTCTCCGGCTATGGGCCCAGCACCCAGCCAGCCGCGGGCCGTCATTGCCGCCCTTTCGCACCAGTTTGTTGTAGGCGGCATAGCCGTCCACTTGCAGGATGCCGCGATAGCCGTGGAGATGTCGTCGCAGGCAATCGCCGGACCGGCTGTCCTCGAAGCGATAGGCCACCATAGGTGGGCCGCTCCCGCCGAAGGTGCTGTCATCGCGGGCATAGGCCCAGAGCCAGGCCGTCTTCGCAGCACCGGTGCCGGGGGCGAGGGTCGGAAGGCTGGTCTCATCCGCAAAGACGCGCGGCCCCTTGAGGACCTCGCCCAGAACATGGTCAGCCAGGATATCCAGCTCGAAGCCGACCCGGCCCATCCACTGTGCCATCAGCCGCCGGTCGATCTCCATCTGGTCGCGGGCATAGATCCCCTCCTGACGATAGAGCGGCAGGCCGTCGGCATATTTCGAGACGGCGATATGCGCCAGCAGCGCTTCGGTCGGCAGGCCGCTTTCGATGATGTGCGCCGGGGCAAGGGCCTGGCTGACGTCGTCGCACCCCTTGAACGCATACTTGGGGCGGCGGGTGACGATCACCCGGAACTTTGCCGGGGTCACGTCGAGCCGTTCCGAGACGTCTTCGCCGATCAGCACCTTTTGTTTGCCCGCGTGCTCCGGCAGGTCCTCGGGCTCGATCACCACCTCGACCCGCTCCAGATGGGGCGGCAAGGCCTTGCGGGGCCGGGGGGAACGCTTCTGATCCGAGACCCGGCCCTTGCCGACCTGCGCCTTCAGGGCGGCGATGCCGGTCTCGATTTCTTCGAAGACGAAGGCCTGTTGCGCGTCCTCGTCATCTGTTGATCCGTTGGCCCCAAGCTTCTCGGAGCGGCGGCCAAACCGGGCACGATCATAGGCCTTCAGAATTTGCAGCAGCCGCTGGATCCGCTCGTCGGCATCCGCGCTGCGCGCCTTCAGGGTTGCGTTCTCGCTCTCAAGAACGGCCGCCTTTTGCGCCATCGCGCGGACCATGGACTTCAGCAGGTCCAGATCGTCGGTAAGGGGGAGGTCCTCAGTAATCATGGCCTCAAGGATAGCACATCCCACCCAGCCATGCCGCAGGCTATCTGCGCCCCAAGCGCCGGTGATTCACTTTGTCACAGCCATATTATCCAGCAAATACAGGAGCTCTGACCGTTACAGGGCGGACCCGCTTCCAGTCCAGACCGTCCAGCAGCGCCATGAGCTGGGCGTGGTTCAGCTGCACCCGGACAGCGCCGATCTGCGGCCAGCAGAACGAGGATTTCTCAAGACGCTTGGCATAAAGACAGATGCCGCTGCCGTCCCACCAGACGATCTTCACCCGGTCCGCACGCTTGGCCCGGAACACGTAAAGCGCACCGCTGAACGGATCGCTGCCCGCATCGCGCACCAGCGACAGCAGGCTGTCCGGACCCTTGCGGAAGTCGACCGGTTGGCCCGCCAGAAAGACCTTCACACCCGAAGGCATCATGCCGAGCACACCGCACGCAAGATCCGGCGCAGGGCCGCCTCCTCAAGGTCGGGGCTCACCCGGATGACGACACCGCCCACCGCAATCTCGACCACAGATGCTGACGAGCCCGGCGGCACGTCTGCGTTCTGTCTGTTCAGAAAGGCTTTGCGCCAACCGAAGAGCTGCGGCGGAGAAATCCCCAGCCGCCGGGCCAACGCCGAAACATTCACGCCAGGTTCCAGCGCCGCTCTGACAGCCATAGCCTTGAAATCTTCAGACCACCGACGGCGCACCCCAACCGGCGCACCGTCGAAACGTTCGATCACCGCTTCGACCAACTGCAAGCTACCAGTCGCAGGCATAGGCGTAGAACTAGTCGTAGACATGAAACCTCGGCGTCAGACCAACGCCAAGAACCTATCAAAGACCAGCCGCGCCTTTAACCCACGGGGTCTCCTTGTCGCTTACGCGCTTTCGTCAGACGTTCGCGGATCGGTTGATCGTCCTCGATCAGCAGAAGCTGATACCCGCGCACTCCTCGACCGGCTCACCCACCACGTCCACATCCTCGAAATGAACGGCGACAGCTATCGGCTCGGCCAGAGCCGTGCCCGCAAAACCCCGCCCAGCACCTGATCACCGGTCGATGAATTGGCCCTGCGGGCCAAAGCGCCATGGCACGCGCCAGCTATCCGGCGAGCGCACGTGCCATGGCTCTCGCCCCCCCCCCCCACTGCCCTTGTCTTCCCCCGCCCCGCGGCCGGTTTTGTCTCCGCCGTTGACAGCCACCTTTCGATGTGTCAACCGCCGGTCTCACAATGAGAAGTTGGACAGTTCATCAAACATGTAAAACCAACCCTGATCTGTTTTCTGATTGTGCCCTTGGGCTTGCCTCTGGTGGCGATGGCGCAGAACGTTACCAACTGGGCAACATGGATCATTCCCACCGAGTATCCGTTTTCGATGGAAGGGCTCACTGCACCGACTTCCCTGAAATATGCGGCGGGCACGACGGGCTCTGTTGTCGATCCCCGCACAGGCGAAACTGTTGAGCTGACGCTTTCTGGCGAAGTTTTGAGCGCGTCTACCGAGAACTATAACTGGCCTCTCTATAAATCGGTTTCATATACGTCGGCCGTATCTCCCACGAATGTGACCGGAGCGGACATGGTGGCTGCGTCTGGCGCTACACTGCCGGAGTACAAGGCACATACGCTGTCGTTTGATAAAGATGTCACGAATGCGGTCATGCCCATCAATTCGCTTGGCAATCCACGTGTCGCCGGCGTGTTAACGTTCAGTCAGCCCTTCATCGTCCTGAGCAGCAACGGCCTGTGGACGTCTGGTGGAAATGCCTCAACCGGCTACACCCTACGGGGACTTGAAGGAAACGGCGTCATCCAGTTTCTGGGCACCTATGACACGATCAGCTGGGTCGTGACGGGGGTGGAGATGTGGCATGCGGTGTCGATCGGCCTGACGACGCCTGACAATCCGAAGGCAGGGACTACCGTTGCAGTTTATGACATTTTCGGCGACGGCACGGGCATAACAGCGCCAACACCATTCGGGGATCCGGATCCGGATCCAGTCCCGGATCCCGCTCCAGTCCCGGATCCCGCTCCTGTTCCTGCGGCCAGAGGAACAATCGACATTGCAGCTTTCAGCGCGATTTCTGATGCCTCCATGGCGATCACCTCGCCGCAGACCAACACGGCAGCCGTGACCTCATCGGCAACCGGTGCCATTCAGTTCGACGCATTCACCACGGTTGGCGGGACGGCCACCGGGTCCTTCAGCGCGACCGGCAACGACGTCACTGCAAGCGCCTCGGGCAACACCACGGCCACGCCGGATGGGAACCTGCTTCAGATCAATGTCCTGCCGACATTCAACGACGGTGCGGCTGTCACCAGTCTGCAGACCAACACCGGCAATGTTTCCGCGCTGAGCACCGACGCTGACATCACTGCGGTTCTGCAATCGGGTATGGCGACGCACGAACTGCAAGGCACTCTGACTGTTGATGGCAACACCGTCAGCGCCGCAGGCACGGCCAACACCGCCGTCAACACCCTGCACATTGCCGATGCAGTATCGGCTGCCGATGATGCCGCTGCAGGTTCGGTGACGATCACCACAGACAATTCAGTCGTTATGGCCGATCTGCTGGTCACCAATGCGCAGGACAGCGATTCCGGCGGCACTGTTGCCGCCACCGAAAACACGACTATCAACATTGTGGTGCAATCGGTTGATGCCGGCACCGTGCTGCTGGAAGACAACCGCATCGCGGCCACTGCGCGCGGCAACCTGTCGACCAACACGGTTGACAGCGGTGCCAATTCGGCCGACCTGGCGACCACTGTTGCGGTGTCGAACTATCAGCGCCTGAACGGTTCGGACGCCACCGCCACCGTTTCCGGCTCCAGCCTGGCCATCGCGGCGGGCACGAGCGTCGCGACCTTCGGTGTGGACAACTCCACCGTTGCCATCGACGCCAACACCACCTCGGCGGCCGCAACCGGCAACTCCACCACGCAGACGCTGAACCTGTCGGCCAACGACGTTCTGGGCGGCACTGGTCTTGCCGATCTGGGTGCCGATGTCGGCACCGGGTCTGCAACCGGCGAAGCGCTGATCAGCAACGTGCAGGATCGCGCGACGTCGTTCGTTGCGGCAACCAATACCGGCGGCAACGTGCTGTTGACGGCGACCTCGGGTATCGGTGCCAACACGTCGATCCTCGACTCCACCCTGTCGGTCACCGCGAACATGGCCGAGGCCGTTGCCGTCGGCAACAACGCCAGCGGGTCGATGCTGCTGGACGGCAACACCGTCGGCGGCGGGGCAGGCATCGTCAGCTCGCAGGCCGGGGATGCAACGGCCACCACGGCCAACCTGACCACCAACAACGTGACGCTGAACGCGGTTGACACGCTGGAAACCAGCACGGCGGAACTGACCGGCAACACCCAGCGCGCCATCGCGGCGGGCAATATCGTGTCGTCGTCGCTGACCGTGAACACCAACGAAGCCAACCTGACGGCAACCGATGGTTCGGCCTCTGCCGGCACAACCGGTGCTGCCATCGACTCGAACGCGGCCTATGCCGTGGGCACGCTGCAATCGCAGTTCGGCGAAGTAACCGCCGCTGCCGATAACGGTGGCTTCACCATCGACGCGTTCGGCGATGTCTCTGCCGCCTCGACCGTCGCCAACGACAGCAACACCCGTGTTGCCGCCGCCTATGGCAACGACGCCTCCCGCCGCATCGCCATCGATGCGACCCTGATCGAAACGACCGGGTTCTCGTCTGTCGCCGCTTCGGTGTCGCAGCAGGAACT
>JAUSPL010000140.1 GCA_030656535.1 Gemmobacter sp. | reverse complement strand
GTTTGACGCCAGACGGCTCTTTTCGGCGCCGGTGACGGTGTTCGGTCCGCTGCTGGCTGTGCTGTATCTGGGCCGGCATTATCTTGCGTTCCGCGACAGCGTGCGCGTCGACAGCTTTTCCCGCCATTTTGATACCCTTGTGCGCGAGTCAGCGATCAGCGCACGCGACGTGCCGGGCCATCTGCGCGGCTTGCGCGCTGCTGTGTGATCCACGCGGGGCACCAACCTTGGGGGGCGCGCCCCGTTGGCCGCGTTCAGTTCAGGCAAAGCGTCTGGCGCGTGCCGTCGGCGGTCAGGACGTCATTGCAGCCAAACAGGGGCGTCACCGGGGCACATGTGCCAGACCTTGCCAGACACGCACCTTCGCAATCCGTTTCCCTGCGGCAGACCTTGCCGTCGTCCTTGGTCTGATGCAGGCAGGCAAGATTGCCGTTGCTGGTCGGTAAAAGCGCACCACCGTCGCGCAGGCAAGCGGCGCGCAGGGCTTCGGTGCGCGCCTCGCCGACCGGGGGCAACGGGGCAGTCGCGTCGTTGCGGCACCCGGACAAAACCGTCACGGCAAGCAGGATCGGCAAGATGATCAGGGCAGGTCCACGCATGTCAGAACGGCATCGGATGATTGCGCCTGACCTCGGCGATATCGTCCAGCACCTCGGCTGACAGGACCATTCCGGCGGCCCCGAGGTTGGTTTTCAGCTGTTCGGGCGTGGTGGCACCGATGATCGGGATCATGTTCGGACGCGACGTGCAAAACGCCAGCGCCATCTGACACGGGTCAAGTCCGTTGCGTGCGGCAACGCCCAGATAGGCCGCGACGGCCGGGAACACCTGCGGCGTGATCCGTCCGCCAAGGTCGGGGGTAAAGGCGCGCCGCGACTGATCGGGCGTCACATCGCCGGCGTACTTCCCCGACAACAGACCCGCTGCCAGCGGCGAAAAGGCCAGCAGCGTGACGTTTTCGTGGTGGCACAGCTCGGCAAGGTCGGTGTCCCACAAGCGGCACAGCAAGGAATACTCATTCTGAACCGATTGCACCCGCGGCCAGCCGTTTGCCTCGGACAGGCGCAACCATTCGGCGGTGCCCCATGTGCTTTCGTTTGACACGCCGAAATGACGGATTTTTCCTTCGGTCACAAGGCGCTGCAACTCGGCCAACACGTCCTGCATGTGGTCGGCTGTTGCGGCGCGGTCTTGTGTGGTCGGGTCAAAGAACCAGTGCTTGCGGAAATTGTAGGATCCCCGGTTGGGCCAGTGCAGTTGGTAGAGGTCGATCACATCGGTCTGCAACCGCCGCAACGACGCCTCGGCCGCAGCACGGACCGCCTGGCCGGTGATCGGCGCCCCGCCACGTACATGCGGACTGCCGGCGCCCGTGATCTTGGTGGCAATCACCACGTCGTCGCGCCGCCCTGTCCTGGCCAGCCAACTGCCGACGATTTCCTCGGTCCGGCCAATGGTTTCGGCGCGAACGGGTTGGGTGGGGTACATTTCTGCGGTGTCCAGAAAGTTGACCCCGTGATCCAGCGCCATGTCGATCTGGGCATGCCCTTGGGCCTCGGTATTCTGGTTGCCCCAGGTCATGGTTCCAAGACACAGTTCGGACACAAGAATGCCTGTTCGTCCCAGCGGAAGTTTTCGCATCGTCGCCTCCTGTTTTAGCCAGCCAAGACTAGCGGTCATACCGTCGGGGGCAAGCGCGGATTTTACCCTGAGGGGACGCGGGTCGCGCCGGGGGCATGACATTTCCGTTGTTTGCGCCAATCCACAGTGCCGTGTGCTGATGTAGTGCCGGATGCCGCCTGGCTTGGTGCCTTGCCGTCGGCTTTGGTCAGGGGGCTTGGCCGCAGGGGTCGACTGACACCACAACCCGGGCCTGCGCGGACCCGAAATGGCGCGCAGTCACGATCCGTGCTGGACCTCTCGGTGGTATGCGGTCAAACTTGGATCAGACCGATTGAAGTGGTACGTGATGCGTCTGATGGTTTCCTTTGCGGCGCTGTTTCTGTCGGTCGTGCTGTTGCAGCTTGGCCTGGGGGGAGTGGCACCATTGGACGCGCTGTCCGGGGTGGACCTGGGGTTCTCCACGGCCGAGATCGGGATTCTGGGCTCGGCGCATTTTCTGGGGTTTTTCATCGGCTGCTGGTGGGCGCCGCGTCTGATGGGCGAGGTTGGCCATTCACGCGCCTTTGCCGCCTTTACCGCAGCCGGGACCATCGGGATACTGTCGCACATGCTGGTGGTGGACCCGCTTGCCTGGGCGGTGATGCGGATGTCGGCGGGTCTGGCGATCGCCGGGTGCTATACCATCATCGAGGCCTGGTTGCAGTCCAAGGTCACCAACGAGACCCGGGGACGGGCGATGGGGGTCTACCGCGTGGTGGACATCGTGGGATCGCTGGGCGCGCAACTCTTGATCGGCGTGCTGTCGCCAGCGTCGTATGTGTCCTACAACCTTTTGGCGCTGTTTTGCTGCGCCGCCCTGTTCCCGCTGGTGCTGACCCGCGCCGAGGCACCCGAAATCGGGGACGCCCCGCGTTTGCGGCCACGCCTTGCCTGGGACCGGTCGCCGCTGGCGGCGGCGGGGGTGATCGTGTCGGGCGTGACGGGGGCGGCGTTCCGCATGGTCGGTCCGCTTTACGGCATCGCGGTCGGGCTGAAGCCGGAAACCATCGCGCTGTTCTTGTCGGCCTATGTGTTGGGGGGGGCCTTTGCACAGGTGCCGATCGGATGGCTGGCGGACAAGTTCGACCGCCGATCGGTTCTGATCTGGTTATCGGTCGCGTCTGTCGTGGCCTGTGGCGTGACGGTCGCGATCGAGGGGTCCGGGCCGGTCACCGTGTTTCTGGCCGCCGGTTTCTTTGGCTTTACCACCTTGCCGATCTATTCGGTGTCCACCGCCCACGCCCATGATTTTGCCGAAAGCCACGAGCGGGTGGAATTGTCTGCGTCGCTGATGTTCTT
>JAUSPL010000205.1 GCA_030656535.1 Gemmobacter sp. | reverse complement strand
CCTGGGATCAATACCTCCACTGGCGCAGACACGCGACTGTCCACCGGCCCCCAGGCGTCAGACCGACCAATTACGTTGAGCGAACCTTAAAAATTTCGAGCGGTCGTTTTTTTTTCTAAACTAAAATCGAAGTCTCCACCGGATGATCCCAAGAGATACAAGCGGTTTGGCCGCAGACGCGTCTTTTTCCATGTGTTTTCAGTGTGTGTGCAGCAAGACGATATTCCGGCACTGTTCTGGTCAAGCCTGCCTGGCGCGCCCCCAGATCCTCCCGAATACTGGATACCGAACCGGACATCCTGCCCCCCTGAATGGTCCCGCTCCGATGTCGGAACACATATTCCTTGACAGTTGGCTCAAGAACTGGAGACTGGAAAAAGGTCCACAATGTGGAGGCGTTTGGACCTAAGCGGGCAGCACATGTGAAGAGTTTCCCCGCGCTGCACGTTGGGAGGGCTGGCGACTGAACATGGCACGATTCGGCGCGTCAGGGGCTGCGGCCTCTGCACATTCCAGGTCTGCCGTGGACACAGGTCACCACCAGTCAGGTCAGAACAACCCCGCGCAAGACGGCGTGGGACCACACCGGATCGTACCGTGCCATGCGCGACGGGCGATCCGCACATGAAACGAATTAAGGGAGGGCTAACATGACTTTCAAAAAATGGCAGGGAGCTGCTGCGGCGATAACGCTGACCGCAGCGATGACAACAAGTGCGCAGGCCGATACTTTGAAATACGCCTTTGGCTATCCGGCGGCATCAACGGTCGGTATCGCAGCCGATGACTATGCCAAGGCCGTCGACGAACGCTCGGGTGGCAAGGTCAAGATCCGCAACTTTCCTTTGTCGTTGCTAAGCCTGGCCGAAGCCGGCCCCGGCTTGCGCGATGGCATGGCCGATGTGGCCTATGTGGTATCGGCGCTGTCGCCCAAGGACTACCCCAGCTATATGTTGATGCAGGACCTTCAGATGATGGTCAACCTGCGCGAACCGAAAGGCAAGGAAAGCGTCGCCTATGCCGGTGCCGTGATCGAATATACCCTGACGAAATGCCCGTCCTGCCTGTCAGAGTTCGGGGCCCAAAACCAGGTTTACATGGGCGGGGCAACCAGCTCGATCAACATGGCGCTGTGCACCAAACCTGTGCGCACATCAGCGGATCTTCAGGGCCTGAAAATCCGGGTCAGCCATGCGGTCGTCAGCCGGTACTTTTCTTCGGTAGGGGCCACTCCGGTCGCGTTCCCGGCCAACGAATCCTACGAAGCGCTCAGCCAGGGTGTCGTCGATTGCACGCAATTGTCGTTGCCTGAACTGACGAACATGAGCCTTGCCGACGTGGTCAAGTTCGTCACCACTGACGTTCCAGGCGGCCTGTCGTCGAACGTCGCTGTTGGCAACATCAACCTGGACACCTGGAAGCGTCTTGATGACGAGCAGCGCGCCGCCCTTTTGTGGGGTGCCAGCCAGCTGGCCGCAGACATCACATGGGGTTACTATGCCGACGCGCTGACCAACGAAAAGGTCGCTGCTGACAAGAACATCGAACTGATAAATGGCGACGCCGCGATGATGGACGAACTGCGCAACTTTGCCAAAAGCGACCTGCCCGGCACGTTGGAATCCTACAAGACCACTTATGGCCTGACCAACTCCGCCGAGATGGCGACCGAGTTCGAGGCCATGTATGAAAAGTGGATCGACGTGGTCCAGCCAGTCGAAACACGTGACCAACTGCGCGAACTGTTCTGGACCAACCTGTTCCAGAATGTCGACCCGAAAACCTACGGCATGTGATCTGCCCCACAGCCAGCCGGGCCCAAGCGCCCGGCTGGCTGTGCGGTTTGCGTTGGTACGGCGCGACATGTCGTGCCGAAAGGGAGAGACATGGAGACCACTCACAATTGAATCCGCCGAATTACGAAAGTGCTGGGGTTTCTGGGCGGCGCTTTGGTGATTTTGCTGGTGCTGCACGTGTCTGCGGACGTCGTCATGCGCAACGTTTTCGGAAAGCCGCTGGTTGGCACAATCGAAATCGTTTCGATCATCTATATGATCGGGATCTGCTTTCTGCCGCTTGCGCTGGCGGATGAACGCGACGCGCACATATCCGTCGAGGTACTGACCGAACTGATGCCCCGGCGCGTGGTGCATATCTTGCTGATCGTGGGCACCGTTCTGGGCATTGTGGTCATGGGCGCGCTGTGCTGGCGCACTTGGGCCGAAGCCATGACCCAGATGCGCAAGGGGTCGGTCATGATCACCTCGGGCAAGGAACCGATGCTGACGTGGCCCAGCTATTACATTCTGCCCGTCGGGTTCGGCCTGTCGTTCATGGTGCTGATCTACAAATTGCTGTGCCTGCTCACCAATCGTGAATTTGGTCCGGATGCAGATGATCTGCCCGCCGGCATGGAACTTGTGGTCAAGGAAAGCGCCGATCATGTCTGAGATTGAGATCGGGCTTTATTTCATCGTCGGCCTTATCATGCTGATATTACTGCGTATTCCTATTGGAATTGCATTGATTTCAGTGTCCTTTTGCGGGATCTGGTCCCTGATGGGCTGGAAAATTGCCTGGGGATCCCTGGGGATCATTCCGTTTCACTTTGCCTCGAACTGGGTGCTGAGTTCGGTGCCCGCATTCTTGTTCATGGGCTTTGTCTGCTATCATGCACGATTGACCGAAGGGCTGTTCAACGCAGCACGGGTGTGGATGTCGGGCCTTCCCGGCGGGCTTGCCGTGGCATCGATCTTTGGCTGTGGTGGATTTGCCGCCGTCACCGGGTCGTCGGTTGCCTGCTCTGCGGCGATGGGCAAGATCGCGGTGCCGGAAATGACCCGCTACAACTATGACCCCGCGCTGGCGACCGGGACGGTCGCTGCGGGCGGCACAATCGGGGCCTTGATCCCGCCGTCGCTGATCATGATCCTGTTTTCAGTCATGGCTCAGGTTCCGGTAGGCAAGTTGTTCATGGGCGGGCTGGTGGTTGGGGTCATCACGGTCGCCGCCTACACCGCGCTCATCATGATCCGCGTTACACTGAACCCCGCCCTCGCACCAAGACTGACCGAAAAGGTGCCGCTGAATGTAAAGCTGGCGGCGCTTGTTGACACCTGGCCAGTGCTGACCATCATCCTTGGGGTGTTCGGCGGCTTGTTCAGCGGGTTCTTCACCCCAACCGAGGCCGGATCTGTGGGCGCTGTTCTGTCGTGTCTGGTCGCTGTGGCCAATCGGCAACTGACGTTCGACGCCATCCGCAAGTCAGCGCTGGAAACAGTGGTGACCACGTCATCCCTGCTGGTGATCGCGGTCGGGGCTAGCCTGCTGACACGGTTTCTGGCGTTGTCGGGGTCAGGCGACGCGCTGTCCGAGGCAATCCTGGGTTTTGGGGCTCATCCGCTGATGATAATCTTGGGCGTGTCGGTGATCTATCTGATCCTCGGCATGTTCCTGGAACCTATCGGGGCAATGATGCTGACGCTGCCGGTCGTTCTGCCAATCATTGGCGATTCGGGCTACAGCGTGCTGTGGTTCGGCGTGTTTCTGACCAAGTTGCTGGAAATCGGCATGTTGTCCCCGCCGATCGGCATGAACGTGTTTGTCATCAAGGGCGTCGTGGACAAGAACATCTCGTTGGCGACCATTTTCCGCGGTGTCATGTGGTTTATGGCGGTCGATCTGGTGATCGTCGCCGCACTGGTTGCCTTTCCTCAGATCATCCTGTTCTTGCCCGAACTGATCGGATGACCGTCATGCCCCGGAACTGCCGCTAGGGCGGGTTCGGGGCACAAAATTCCATTATGTGGAATTAATTTGACAAAATACGGCCAAATATCCAATATATCGCCACTATATGGATATTTTCGGTTGACTCATACCCATCTGTGGCGAAAACTGAAACACCAGCCCCCACACTGTGGAGGCGCTTGGTCCCCAGCAGTCCACACTGCGCAGACCAGGACCAGTCCAAGAGGGAGGAGATGTCATGAAGCTTCATTGGTTTGCCGAGGCGAGCTATCCCAAGCTGCCCGCTGATTTCCGCGAAACGCGTGAGTCCAGCTGGGTCACAACCCCGATCAGCCGCTGTGATCCGTTCGAGGTCGGTGAAATGACCCGGATGTTCATTCGCCTGATGCAGCAGGCCGACCGCGAAGGATTTGACGGGCTGGCCGTCAACGAACACCACCAGACCCCTTTCGCGCTGACGCCATCGCCCAACCTGCTGGCCGCGACGCTTGCCAACACCACCAAAAACGCCGCGCTCCTGATTATCGGGGATTCGCTTGCTCTTTATAACCCGCCGATCCGCGTGGCCGAGGAAATGGCCTGGCTTGACTGCCTGTCAAACGGTCGGGTGATTTCAGGATTTGTGTTCGGCACACCGATGGACTCGCTTTACTGTTACGGTGTGTCGCCGGTCGAGTTGCGCGAACGCTTTCACGAAGCGCGCGAGTTGATCGAGC
>JAUSPL010000196.1 GCA_030656535.1 Gemmobacter sp. | reverse complement strand
TCACAATATCCGTATTCGCCGCTGTCGATCCGCCGAACCGCTGCGTCGATCTTTGCCACCAGCTTGCGCTGCCTGTCGCGGGTGCGCAGTTCAAGGGCGCGATCGGTTTCCTCGGAGGCCCTGTCGGCTATGTCGGGTACTGCGCGCGCGCTATCTTGCAGGCCTTCGATGGTTTCTGCGCTTTGGCTCTGTAACTCTTGTTTCCACATCAACAGCTTACGCTTGAAGTACGCCAGCTGACGGGCGTTCATGAAAGACTCGTCCTCGGCGGGGCGATAATCTTCTGGCAGAAAGACTTCGGCTTTCATCGATGCGTCCTTGTGCAGGCCGGGGGTGTCATTTGTGTAATTGTTCGACATTCCGGCATCCCTCGGCGCGCCTATTAGACCATGCCGGTTCGATTGTCACTAGGGATAGGGCAGGTTGCAGCGATTTGACGGCATGATAAGGTGCGCTGCGTGCCCCAGTTTGAAACCACGGATAAACTTATGAAATTCGCCTCGACCGAAGCTTATGTTGCCACAGAAGACCTGACCGTCGCTGTGAATGCCGCCGTTACGTTGCAACGTCCCCTTCTGGTCAAGGGCGAGCCGGGCACCGGAAAAACCGAACTGGCCCGGCAGGTCTCGCAGGCGTTGGGTCTGCCGATCCTGGAATGGCATGTGAAATCGACCACCCGCGCACAGCAGGGGCTGTATGAATATGATGCGGTGTCACGTCTGCGCGACAGCCAGTTGGGTGACGAACGGGTGCGCGACGTCAAGAACTATATCCGCAAGGGCAAGCTGTGGCAGGCCTTCGAGGCGCCGGGCCGGGTCGTCTTGCTGATCGACGAAATCGACAAGGCTGATATCGAATTCCCCAATGACCTGTTGCAGGAATTGGACCGGATGGAGTTTTTTGTCTATGAGACGGGCGAAACAATCCGCGCGGTGAACCGCCCGGTGGTCATCATCACGTCCAACAACGAAAAGGAACTGCCCGACGCGTTCTTGCGCCGGTGCTTTTTCCATTACATCCGGTTCCCCGACATGGACACCATGCGCGCCATCGTGGGCGTGCACTTTCCCGATATCAAAGATGCGCTGTTGACCACAGCGCTGACGCAGTTCTATGAACTGCGCGAAACGCCCGGGCTCAAGAAGAAACCCTCGACCTCCGAGGTTCTGGACTGGCTCAAGTTGCTTTTGGCCGAAGATCTGTCACCCGAGGACCTGAAACGCGACGGTGCCAATCTGTTGCCGAAACTGCACGGGGCGCTGTTGAAGAACGAACAGGACGTGCATCTGTTCGAACGGTTGGCCTTTATGGCGCGGCGTCAGTCCCGCTGACCTGACCGGGCGTGCCGGGACAAACCCGGCACGTGGCCAGCGTCGCCCGGCGAGTTTTAGGTGACAGGTGTCAACAACGGCTGGCCTGCGAAATGCGCGGTCAGATTGTCGCGCAACAATTGACCCATAGCCTGCCGTGTTTCGGTCGTGCCCGACGCCTGATGCGGTTGCAGCAAGACGTTTTGCAGCGGCAAGAAGCGTGGGTTCACCTGCGGTTCGGTTTCAAACACGTCCAGCGCGGCCCCCGCCAGCGCGCCGGATTCCAGCGCGGTCAGCAAAGCCTCTTCATCGACGGTCGACCCGCGCGAGATGTTCACCAGCATCCCCGACGGCCCCAGGGCTGCGATGACGCGCGCATCGACGATATGGCGTGTGCCCGCTGATGCGGACAGCGTCAGGAACAGCACATCCGACTGTGCCGCAAGGTCTGCCGGATCGGGGATATAGGTCCACCCCGCAGGCACGTCGTGCGGTCTGCGCGCGGTATAGGCGATCTGCATCCCGAATCCCTCCAGCCGCCAGGCAAGTGCGGTCCCGATCCGGCCAAGGCCAAGTATGCCTGCCCGTTTGCCCCAGGCCCTGCGCTGCAAAGGATAGCTGCCCTTGGACGCCCAGGACCCGTCACGCACCCAGGCATCCGCCCCGACCATACCGCGCGACAGCGCCAGCATCATTCCGACCGCCAGATCGGCACAGTCTCCGCTGAGGACATCAGGGGTGTTGGTGACGCGGACCCCGTGATCGCTGCATGCGACAAGGTCGATGGAATCAACGCCGACGCCAAAAACCGACACCAGTTCCAGATTGGGGCAGGCCTCGATCAGACTGCGGGTGACAGGCGTTGACCCGGATCCTGCGATGGCGCGGATGTCTGGGCCATGCTGCGCAAGAAACGCTGCCTTGTCGGGGGCCTCGAACAGTTTGTGCATGGTAAATGCCGCGTCCAGCGGGGCTTGGTCCCCGGCGGGATAACGGGTCAACTGAAGGATCTGCGGTTTGGTCATCGGTCCGTCCTGCAAGGTCGCGGTCAGACGCGAAAGTGCGCGCTGTGGGTCGCGCTGTCGAGGGGGGCGCCGCCGTTTGCGACGTGACTTCCGGGCTTTCCGTGCAGATGTGACAGGCACGCCCCGCGACCTACCGTTCCGCAGGCACTCCATCGGGCGGGGGTATCTGGCGCAAGCGATCTCTGTCAGGCCCGCCCCGCGACCTCGGCGCAGCTGGGATCAGCAATCGATCCAGATCGTGACCGGACCATCGTTGGTCAGGTTTACCGCCATGTCGGCCCCGAATTCCCCGGTGGCGGTCGCAATCCCCCGCGCGGCCAGCGCTGCGGTGAAATGAAGGTAGAGCCGCCTGCCATCGTCGGGGGGCGCGGCGGCCGAAAACCCGGGGCGGTTCCCGCGCGAGGTATCCGCGGCCAGTGTGAACTGACTGACGACCAGCGCTGCACCGCCCGACTCGAGGATCGAGCGGTTCATCTTGTCTTGATCGTCGCGAAAGATGCGCAGCTTTGCGATCTTGTCGGCCAGACGGTCGGCGCTTGACTCGGTGTCACCCTGCATGGCGCACACAAGGATCAGCGCGCCTGCGCCGATCTGTCCGACGATCTGGCCGTCAACGACGACGGAGGCTTGGGTCACCCGCTGGACAAGGGCGCGCATGGCAATACCTTTCGGAAATGGGATCAGCCGGGCAAGATGATGCAGGTGGTGGACCCGGTGGCGTAAACCTTGCCGTCGGTGGCGCCGCGCAGGGTTGCCTCGGCGACGGCGGTAGTGCGACCCGAGTGCTGCACACGCGCCTCGGCGATGGCTTCGGTCCCGATAGGCAGGGCGCGGGCAATGTTCACCTTGTATTCCAGAGTGGTGTACCAGAACCCTTTCGGAACCACCGTCATCACCGAACAGCCCAAAGCGGAATCAAGGATCGCACCGTACCAGCCGCCATGCACGGCGCCCATCGGGTTGGTATGGGCAAACGCCGGGGTGCCGGTAAACCGCACCAGACCAGAGTCCGCGTGGGTCAAGGCAAAGTTCAGCGTGCGGGCGATCGGGGGGCCGGCCAGGTCGCCGCGCAACATTCCCAGCACGAATTCCATGCCTGACATCGACAGCAACTGCTTGCGACCGGCCAGGTCTTCCATGGTTTCGGCGTGGCGGATCATGGTTGGAGTCCTTGAGTTGGGAACAGGTGTCAATGGCGCAGGACGCGGCCTGCAACGATGTCCAATCTGGCCACCATCGCCGGGTCGCGGCGATCAGGTGCGGTCATGACCGCATGGTCCAAGGCTCTGTCGCACCGATACGGGCAAGCGTCCCTGTGTGGGCCAAGCAGGCGCGGCAGCCGCGCGACCAGCGCGCGCGCCTGCCGTGCATTGGCCCCCGCAATCGCCATCACCGCCGATACGTCCACCGCGCCGTGATCGGAGTGCCAGCAGTCATAATCGGTGACCATCGCGATGGAGGCATAGCAAAGCTCGGCCTCGCGGGCGAGTTTCGCCTCGGGCATGCCGGTCATGCCGATTACGTCACAGCCCCAGTTGCGGTAAAGCTGGCTCTCGGCAAGTGTCGAAAACTGCGGCCCTTCCATCGCAAGATAGGTGCCGCCCTCGTGGACGTTGATGCCCTCGCCGCGTGCGGCTTCCGCGCAGGCGGTCGCGATACGGGGGCAGGTCGGATGCGCCACCGAAACATGCGCCACACAGCCCGGCCCGAAAAAGGATTTCTCGCGCCCGAAGGTGCGGTCAATATATTGATCGACCAGTACGAAATCGCCGGGGGCAAGTTCCTCGCGGAACGATCCGCAGGCTGACAGGGCAACGACATCCGTGACCCCCAGCGCCTTGAGCGCGTGGATATTGGCGCGGTACGGCACCGAGGTCGGGGTGTGAACATGTCCGCGACCGTGCCGGGGCAAGAACGCCATGGCGACCCCGTCCAGCCTTCCGGTCAGGATCTGGTCCGATGGTGTCCCCCAGGGTGTGTCGACCGTCACCCAGGTCGCGTCTTGCAACCCGTCGATCTGATAGACCCCCGAGCCGCCGATTATGCCGATCACCGTGTCCATGACTGCCCCCTTGCGCAGCCCCAAGTTTAGGCGCCAGCGCGGGCAGAGACAAGCAAGTGTCTGACACTCGGATGGGCGGTCCCTGTTCGCGCCCGGTATCGCCTTGGGCACGCAGGGGCGGCAGGGTATCCGTGCGGGTATCGAAAAAGGTCGGGTCGGCCGCGTTCGCGGGATTGATGATGTTCTGGCCCGTCGCATTCAGGCCCGCGCAGGTGCGCCTTGGGTCCGTTTGATACGTCCGAGCGGGAATCGGTGCCGCGATGGCGGGGCCGGGCCGATGGCGCACCCCCGGCTTTGCCGGGAATGCGCCGTGCCGGATCACAAGGTGATGCGGAACTTGGCGAAACCATCGGCGCCCGGGCCGGCTTCTTCGATCAAGACCCCCCGGGCGCGAACATCCTCCAGATAGGCCGCGGCTTTGGGTCCGGTTTCAAAGATCACTGTTGCGCCTCCCGCAGGGGCAAAGCGCCAGTTGGCATCGGCGGCTGGGCTGATCGTGCCCTGATCCACGATATAACGCACAAGCACATCCCGGTTGGTATCGGGGGCGGCCAGAATCACGGTAGACCCGTCCGCGCCCGGAAACTTGCCGCCGCCGCCCGCACGGTAGTTGTTCGTGGCCACGATGAATTCCTTGGCAGGGTCGAGGGGCGCGCCGTTGAACATGAGATCCGTGATACGGCTGGCGCTTTCAGCGGCAACTTCGCC
>JAUSPL010000185.1 GCA_030656535.1 Gemmobacter sp. | reverse complement strand
CCTGGGCGGCGAAGCGATCGACATCACCAACCGGGATGTCAGCGGCAAGATCAACGTGTTCCTGACCGCCGCCAACGAGGTCATCTGGCGCAATGAGCTGAACATCAACACACTGACCAGCCTCGGGTTCAACTTCGGCCTCACCCCGGGCAACCTCTTGACCGTGTTCTGCCCCTCGGTCCAGCGCATCGACCCAAACCCCGAGGACTATGAGGGTCGCGTCATGATGGCGACCGAACTGCGGGTCCTGCCGACATCGGCCGGGAACGACGAACTCCGTATCGTGGCGAGGTAACCATCATGGACAGCACTCTGGAAACCTTTGCCCCGGTCCCCCGCCGCATCACCATCGCCGATCGCGATTTCGATCTGCTGCCGCTGCGGATGCGGCAATTGCCGGTCTTCTCGAAGGTCGTCGCGCCCGTTGTGCCGCTGGTGCTGGCCGAAGATTACATCGGCGCGGTCCGTCAGCACTATCCGGCAGTCGCCGAGGCGATCACCATCGCCACCGGCGCCGAGCCTGCCTGGCTGGATGAGCTGTTCCCAAACCAGTTTCTGGCATTGGCGACGGGGGTGATCGAGGTGAACCTCGATTTTTTCGCCCGGCACCTGTTGCCCCAGGTGCGCGCGGCAGCAGGTCGGATCACCGCAGTGATGGTGGGTCCGGTCCCGGATGGGGAACCCTTTTCGCCTGGCTTGCCGAGCGCGGACACGGGCTTGACGCCTGCCTGAACCTGACGCTGGCGCAGATCCGCGCCCTGACCATCGCTCATCTGGAGGTCGAGATGCGCCGCGAACAGGGGGCCATCACCGCCATGCGGCTGGCGTTTCACGGAACGGACAACGATCTGCGCGATCACGCCGCCCGGCGCGACCCCCGGACCGGCGGACCCAATCAGGATGACGAGACGGCGGCGGCCCTGGCGGCCTTTGGTCTTCGCGAGGTGACACAGTGAGTCAGATGGAACTTTCCCTTCTGCTGCGTGCCGAGGTGGCCGCAGCCCAGGCGGCGATCCGCCAGACCGTGGCCGAGGTCAAGGCCATCGGCACCGCCAACCGCCAGACCGGCGCGGACACCGCAAGCGCGGCCCAGGGTCAGATCGGATCGCACCGCGCAGTCGCAGATACCGCCCGTCGCACCCGCGCCGAAGTGGCGGCGATCGGCACCGCCGCACGCCAGGCGGGTGCCGAGGCCATGCGCAGCGGGCGCGAACAGGCCACCGCGTTCCGCACGGCGGCCACTGCCGCCCGCGAGGCCGCCACCGCCGCCCGGCAACAGGCGGCTGCCGTCGCGGCCGCAGCAAGAGACGCGACGGCAGCCGCCAATCGCGGCGCCGGGGCGACCGGCAACCTGGTTGCACAGTTCAACGACATCGGCGTGATGCTGGCCGCCGGGCAAAACCCGCTGCAACTGGCGATCCAGCAAGGCACCCAGATCAGTCAGGTTCTGGGGCCGATGGGCGCCGCAGGCGCGGTCAAGGCGTTGGGAACCGCGTTCTTGTCGGCGATCAACCCGTTCAACTTTGCCATTCTTGCCACCATCGCGGGTATGGGCGCGCTGGTGAACTGGATCACCAGCGCAGGCGACCGGGTGCCGCCGCTCGCCGATGCCGTGGACGGGTTGTCGACGCAAGTCGATGCCTATGCCAAAGCCTCGGAACGCGCCCGTGCGTCGACCGCAGATCTGCGCGCCGAGTTCGGCCAGTCGGCCAATGCGGCGCGGACCTATCTGCGCGAGATGGCGGAACTGGAACGTCGCCGGGCCGAGGATGCTGCGGCAACGGCGTTCAGATCGGTGCAGGACGACCTGCAGATCAATGCCAAACGGCCCGACATCGGCGATCAGGGCAGGCTTGCCGATCTGTTCGACCAAAGCCTTTATGGCAAAGGCCGGACGTCCCGGCAAAAGCTGATCAACAATGTGCTGTCCGGGCTGGCGCAGGTCGATCAGGCTGGCGCAATGGAGGACGGCGAGGCGCGTCTGGACGCGATGGCCGACGCGGCCCGATTGCTGCGCGACCGGTTCCGCGAGGCCGCAGAGGCGTCTGGCGGCAGATCCACCGAAGAAGACCGCGTCCTGCGCCTGTTGACCGAACAGGTGCTTCAGCTTGAACGGCTGCGCGAGCTGCGCAATGGCGATCGTGCACAGCAGCTTGCCGAGCTGGATCCCGGCATTCGGGAAAGCCGCGCTCGTGCGCCGCAAGACAGTGCGGACGACACCCAGGTAAAGCGCGAGACCGCCGATCTGCAGCGCCAGAGCGAACTTGCGGCGCTGATCACCCGGCACGGACGAGAGTCGGCAGAGGTCGCGAACTTTCGCCGCGAGGGCGAGCGCCAGGTGCTGGAGCAGATGCTGGCGCAACTGCCGGTCGCGGGTCATCTGAAGACCGCTTTGCGTGACGCATGGGACGCCGCCAACCCGGTCCGCAATCCGCAGGCCGAGCGGATCAACGACAGCCTGCGTCACGCACAAGCCCTGAAGCAGGCCGGTGCGGCCGCCAAGGCGGAAGCCGACAAGATGCTGGCGTCGCTCAAGGAAGAAAGTGCACTGCGCGCCTTGATCGCGCGCTACGGCCAAAACAGCGTCGAAGTTGCTCAGGCCCGCTCGGCGGCCGAACGCGCGGCCTACGCTGAAGTGGTCAAAAGCGTCGATGTGTCGGACGACCTCAAGGCCGCGTTGATGGAGGCCTGGGATGCGGCAAAAGGCCTTGGCCGCGCCGATATGGCGGGCGGCATCGCGGCGGCCCGGGCCGAGGCGCGCGGGATGGCCGACGAGATCATGCGCGCACTCGGGGCCGCACAGTCGCTTGCGTCACAAGCGATCTCGGGCCTGCGCGAAAGCGAACTGCGGGTCAAACACGCAAAAGACCCGGTTGCTTTGGCGGGCGCCCTGGGGCGTGACCGCATGATCGCAACCCAAGGGGTGCGCAGACAGGGTGCCGAGGGTGTCGAACTGGCGGCGCTTGATGCCGAGGTGAACGCCTATGCCCGCAATCTCGAGCAGATCGAGCGCAACAACCTTGCGCGACAAGCCGCCCTGAGCAAGCCCTCCAGAGGGGGGTCATCGCGACCGGAAGCCGGATCTCTGGCCGCGTTACGCAAGGAATCCACCGAGGCGCTGGCGGCGCTGGACATGGCGCTGGCTGGCGTCAACGAGAAGGTCCGCGCAGGGCTGATCTCGACCGCCGAAGGCACCGAGGCCGTGGCCTCGGCAAAACGCAGCGCGGCGGACCAGCTGGCCGATCTGATCCCGCAGATCGACAAGGTCGGACCGGCGGCAGCGGGCATGGCCGACCGGATGCGCAACGCGCTGAAGGATCTGGCCGCGCAGGTCGGCAAGACCGGGTCCGAGCTGTCAAAGTCGTTGTCGGGCAGTTTTGAATCCTCGTTCGCGGCCTTCGTCTCGGGGGCGATGGATGGCAAGGATGCCATGGCGGACTTCGGCAAGTTCGTGTTGTCCGAGATCGCCAAAATCGCTGCCGGGCGGTTCACCGCAAGCTTCGTGACCCCGCTGATCGACAGCGTGCTGGGCATGTTCAAGATGGCGCAGGGTGGCATCGTTGCAAACGGCATCAAGACGTTTGCACAAGGCGGCATCGTGTCCAACGGCGTCAAGGCGTTTGCGCAAGGCGGCATTCCTGCGCTTGGCGCGCATAGCGACAGCATCGTTGACCGCCCCACAGCCTTTGCGATGCAGGGCGCGACCGGCCTGATGGGCGAGGCCGGGGCCGAAGCGATCTTGCCGCTGCGCACCGCCCCCGGCGGCGGCATGGGCGTGCTGGCGACCGGCCCGGGCGGGCAATCAGGGATCTTGCCGCTGCGCCGCACCGCCGGGGGCAGTCTGGGCGTTCAGGTTCCCGACTGGCGCCCGGCCCTGCTGGACCGGCCGGATTTTGCCTTTGCAAAGGGTGGCGTGGTGGCGGGCGGGGGATCCCTGTTTGGCGAAGCGGCCAGTGGCCAGACCGCGCCCCCGGGCTATCAATCGGGTGCCGGTCCGGCGGCCCCTTCGGCCCCGCCGGTGGTCGTCAATATCACCAACACCGCCCCCGGCGTGCAGGCAAGGCAATCGGAACGTCAGGAAGGCGGGCGCAGCATCATCGACGTGCTGATCGAACAGGTCGAAGGCGCCATGACCAGCAACCTCATGCGCGGGGTCGGGCCGCTGAACGATGCGCTGACCGGCACCTTTGGCCTTGGGCGGACCGGACGATGACCCTGCGCCGCTGGCCCGACACCCTGCCCGGCCCGATCGAGCCCGGCTATCAGCTGACCCCGGCCGATCAGGCCCTGCGCACCGAGATGGAGGTCGGCCCGAAACGCCTGCGCCGCATCACCCGCGCCCGCCGCGATGAACTGACACTGGCGTGGAAGTTCACCGATGCCGAGTTCGACGCGTTTCGCGCCTGGCACGGTGACGAACCCCGCAGCCTGGCGGGCGCCAGCGACGACCTGACCGGCTGGACCGGCATCGGGGCCACGCGCGGGGCGGATACGGCGCTGGGTCCGGGCGATGCGCTGGCCGACCGCGTGACCGAGGATGCCTCCACCGGCCTGCATTACCTCGAGACCTCGCTCGGGGCTGCTGCTGTCGCCGGGCGCGACATGATCTGCCACGCCACGCTCAAATCCGCGGGCCGCCCCGTCGCGCGGTTCGGCATGGTCACCCGGGCGGGCGTCCTGGCACACGCCTCGATCGATCTTGCGACCGGCAGCTTTGTCGGGGTGCAATCGGGGCTGGCGTCACGGGGGATCACCAACCGGGGGGACGGCTGGTGGCGGATCGCGCTTGCGGTGCCGACCGGCGCCGGTCCCACCACCCCGCGCCTGCGGGTGCAGCTGATGTCGGATGCGTTGACCACGTCCTATCCGGGCGGCGGGGCAACGGGCGCCGATGTCTGCGAGGTTGGCGCGCGGCTGCGCACCGGGGCCGATCTTTTCTTGCGCAGCGATGCGGCGGGCGATGTGCTGGGCGCGGCCGGGGGCACCGGCTGGTTCCTGAAGGACCTAGCCTTCGGGGGCGGATTCAAGACCGTTGAAGCCCGCTTTACAGAACCCTTCAACGCCCAGGTCCTGCCCGGCCTTGGCTGGCACGTCACCGCAAAGCTGGAGGTCCGCAATGCCTGATCCCGCCCTGTCCGAAGCGATCCTTGAAGCCTATGCCAGCGCGCCGGTGGACCAGGTGATCCATCACACGCTGGAACTGTGGCACCCGGCGTTCAGCCAGCCGATCCGCGTCGTGCGCGACCAGGACCCGCTGGACGCGCGGATCGAGGCCGGGGCGCTGCGCGATCCGGGCGCGGTCGTGACCTTTGCCGCCTATGCCTTTGACATCGTGCCGCCCGACCAGACCTCGACCGGGGTGCCGCAATGCGTGATCGAGATCGACAACGTCTCGACCGAGATCCTTGCCCAGATCGACCTTGCCATCAGCGATCCCGCGCCCGAGGCGATCACCGCGATCTATCGCAGCTATCTGTCGGACCTGCTGGATGAAGGCCCCGAGAACGACCCGCCGCTGGTGCTGACCCTGATCACCGTCAGCGCGGGTACGTTCCGCATCCGCGCCACCGCCGGGTTCCCCGATCTTCTGAACAAGCGGTTCCCGGCGCTGGACTATGATCTGGCCACTTTCCCGGGGCTGGCGCCATGAGCGCGGGGCCAGATCACGGGGTAACGGTTCACTGGGCAGCAGATCAGATCGGCCTGCCCTGGGTGGCCGGGGTCAGCGACTGCCGGGCCTTTGCGACCATGATCTGGCGCGAGCGGTTCGGGTTCGACGCACCGCTGTTTGCGGGCGATCCCGGCGATCCGCGCGCGGTCCGGCGCGCCTTTGCCCATGATCCCGGGGCCAGCGGCTGGTCCATCGTGGCCCATGACCCGCGCGAAGGCGACGGGGTCTTGATGGCCAAGGGCGCGCGGCCTTGCCACGTCGGGGTCTGGATCGACCCCGGCCCGTCCGGCGTTTTGCACAGCGTCGAGGGCGCAGGCGTGATCTTTACCCCGCCCGCCCAGGTCGCGGCGCTGGGGTACCGCATCGTCGGCATCTACCGCAGGTGCGCGCCATGAAGGCCGCATCATGAAGGCCCGATCATGAAGGCCGGGGTTCTGGTCATCCGCAACCCGTTCGACCCGCTGGGCAGCCGGGCGGGCGTCACCTTGCGCCGTCCGCTGCGCATCCGCAGGCTGGTCCGCACCCTTGCGCCCGGCCCGGCCCCGGTGATCGCAGTTCTGAACGGCCGCCCCCTGTTGCGCGCGGGCTGGCGCAGGCGGTTGCGCGACGGCGACCGGCTGGCGCTGGTCGTGTTGCCACGCGGCGGCGGTCAGGGTGGGTCGAACCCCTTGCGGCTGATCCTGTCGCTGGCGGTGATGGCCTTTGCGGGCTGGGCCGCCGGGGCATTGCTCGGGGCGTCCGCAAACACCGTGCTGTTTGGAACCATGACCTATGGCAAGGCGGCCACCCTTGGCTTCACCATGGCGGGGATGGCGCTGGTCAATGCCCTGCTGCCGATCCCCAAACCCGGCCAGCTGCCCACGCCCTCGCCCACCTATAGCCTGCAGGCGCAGGGCAATTCGGCGCGCATCGAGCAGCCGATCCCGGTGCAATACGGCCGCGTGCTGTCCTGGCCGGACTTTGCCGCCCAACCCTATGCCGAGTTCGCCAACGACGATCAGTACCTCTATCAGCTGCTGTGTCTGGGCACCGGTGCCTATGACATCGAGCAGATCCTGATCGAGGACACCCCGATCACCGCCTTCTCGGAGGTCCAGACCGAGATCATCCCGCCCGGCGGTCAGGTCACCCTGTTCCCGACCTCGGTCGTGTCCTCGGTCGAGGTGTCCGGACAGGAGCTGACCGGATCGCGCCCGGCGACCTTTGTGTGGGCCGCCACCACGATCACCGTGACCGAGGTCGACCACGGCCGCGCCACCGGCCAGGCGATCCACATCGCCACGGCAGGCAATACCGCGCCGACCGGGGTCTACCAGATCGGGGCGGTGACCGATGCCGACACCTATACCCTGACCGCCGCGTCCGGATCGGGGTCGGGCGACCTGACCGTCTATGCGCTGCAAGGCGGGCTGACCGGGTTCATCGTCAGCGCGGCTGGCACTGTGGCCCACCGGCTGGCGGTGGATATCGTGCTGCCGCTCGGGCTTTATCTGACGTCGGACAAGGGCAAGATCTTCAACGCCACCGTCGAATTCCTGATCGAGGCCCGGCGCGTCGATGACGCGGGCGCGCCGGTGGGCGCCGGGATCTGGACCGTGCTTGCCGCCGAGTTCCTGACCGACCGCACCAACACGCCCATCCGGCGCACCTATGTCTATGCGCTGCCGCTGCCCGGCCGCTATGCCGTGCGCGCCCGCCGTCTGGACCAAAAGACCGACCTGTCCAACGCCGGGCACGAGGTGCTGTTTGCGGGCCTGCGGGCCTATCTGCGCGAGCCCGAGGATTTTGGCCCCGTCACCCTGATCGCGATCCGGATGCGCGCCACCAACAACCTGTCGCTGCAGGCCAGCCGCAAGATCGGCGTGATCGCCACCCGCAAACTGCCGGTCTGGACCGGCACCGCCTGGACCGCGCCGCAAGCCACAAGGTCCATCGCCTGGGCGCTGGCCGACGCCGCCCGCGACACCGACTATGGCGCCCGGCTGCCGGTCGGGCGCATCGACCTGGATGCGTTGGTGGCGCTGGACGCGGTCTGGGCCGCGCGCGGCGACACCTTCGACGCCCGCTTCGAGACCGCCGCCAGTTGGTGGGACGCCGCGTCCCGGATCGCCGCCGCAGGCCGCGCCCGGCTGTTCATGCAAGGCGGCATCCTGCGGGTGGTCCGCGACGGCCCCACCGCCCTGCCGGTCGCGATGTATTCCATGCGCAACATCACCCGGGGCAGCTTTGGCATCGACTACCTCATGCCCTCGGACGACACCGCCGACGCCATCGAGGTCAGCTATTTCGACGAGGCGACCTGGACCCCGCAGCGGGTGCGCGCGCAACTGCCCGGGTCCACCGCCGCCCGCCCGGTCAAGATGGAGCTGTTCGGCGTCGGCAATCGCGCCCAGGCCCTGCGCGAGGGGATGTATCACGCCGCCGCCAACCGGTTCCGCCGCCGCATCGTCAGGTTCTCGACCGAGATGGAGGGATTTATCCCCTCGATCGGCGACACCATCGCGGTGCAGCACGATATGCCCGCCTGGGGTCAGCACGCCGAGGCCATCGCCTGGGACGGCCCGGCCCGGACCCTGACGCTGTCCGAACACGTCACCTTTGGTGCAGGCGCGCATTACATCGGCCTGCGCACCCGCACCGGCGGGATCAGCGGGCCATGGGCGGTCACCCCGGGCAACGCCCCCGGCACCGTGATCCTGACCGAGACCCCGGACCCGCCCCCTGCCACCGGCGGCAACGGCGAACGCACCCATGTGGTGTTCGGCACCGCCCAGACCTGGCGCGTGCTGGCCAAGGTGCTGTCGGTCCGCCCGCGCGGGCTTTACGAGGCCGAGATCGAGTGCGTGCCCGACGATCCGTCCGTCCACACCGCCGATCTGGGGGTGATCGCACCGCCGGTCCGCCTCAGCGATCTGCCGCGCCGCATCACCCGCCCGGCGGTCACCGGCCTGCTGGCCCGCCGCCTGCCCGATGACGCGACCCGCACCGTGATCGCCTGGACCCCGGCGCCCGGCGCCGAGGTCTATCAGATCGAGATGGCCGAGGGCGATGACGTCACCGACCCCACCGTCAGCTGGACCCGGCAGGTCGACACCACCGCCGCCCATCACTCGATCACCCTGCTCTATGCCGCGCGCACCATGATCCGGGTGCGCGGGGTCGGGCTGGCCGCCGGTCCATGGGCCGCCGCCACGCTGGGCGCGCTGATCGAGGACATGTGGAACACCGATCCGACCCCGATGTGGACCCTTGATGCCAATGCCATGTGGAGTGTGCCCTGATGCCAGCCCTGCCCCCGATCGCCGAGTTTACCGCCCCCGCCGTCACCGAGGGAGGGTTCAAGACCGCCCTTACCGCCCTGCGCGCCTGCCTGGCCGGGCTTCTGGGCGACACCGGCGTGCCTGCCGACGCGCTGGCCACCCTCGGCGCGCTGTTTGGCGGGCTGGACGCCCGGACCGGCGCCAGCGCCGTCACCGCCGCCGACCGGGGCAAGACGCTGCTGGCCAGCGGCACCTGGGCGCTGACCCTGCCGACCGCCGCCGGTGTGGGAGCAGGCTTTGCCGTCACGCTGGTCAATGACGGCGCGGGGGTCATCACCGTGACCCGGTCGGGCGGCGACACCATCGACGGCGCGACCACCGCCGCCGCCGGGCCCGGGCGCGCCGCCGTGCTGGTCTCGACCGGGTCGGCCTGGATCACGCTTGGCCTTGCGGGCACGCTGGCGGGCCGGACGCTGCTGGCCGACGGCACCGCCGCAGCCCCCGCCCTGACCTTTGCCTCTGATCCAGACACCGGCCTGATCCGGCCCGGCGCCGACCAGATCGGGTTGGTCACCGCCGGGGCCTTGCGCGTCCTGATGTCGGCGACCGAGGTCCAGATCAACCTGCCGGTCACCGGCACCGCCGCCCAGGGCGCCGTCGACGATGCCACCGCCGGGCGGTTGCTGAAGGTCGGCGCCTTTGGCCTTGGGGGCGTGACCGTCACCGCCGAGAACTGGGACGCGGCCTCGGTCACCGGGTTCTTGCGCAACACGACCACCGGGGCGGTCGGGGTGCCCTCGGCCGCCGTGAACTGGCTTGGGCTGCACATCCATATCAACGCCAATAACGCCGCCCAGATCGCCTTCCGGGCCGGGGCCGTGCTGGTGCGCTGGAAGTTCTCGGGGCTCTGGAGCGCCTGGGACAGCCTTTGTTCCCGCGCGACCCTGCTGGGCGCGGTCAGCCAGTCCGCCGGGGTGCCGACCGGCGCGGTGATTGAACGCGGATCGAACGCCAATGGCGACTATGTCCGCTTTGCCGATGGCACCCAGATCTGCACGATCACCACCCTGTCCGCGCCCAACGCCAGCACCGCGCGCGGCAGCCTGTTCCGCTCGGCCGACCTGACCTGGACCTATCCCGCCGCCTTCAGCGCAGCCCCGGTCATCGCGGGCGGCGCCGACACTGCCGATGCCTGGCTGGCCCATGCCGCCCCCGGCACCACCTCGGTCGCCCTGCGCGCCCTTGCCGCCGTCAACACCGCCACCGCCATCCCCCTGCGCGCCACCGCAACCGGCCGCTGGTTCTGACGCTGCCCCGCACCGTTCCCGGGCGATCAGCCCGACCCTGACCGCCCGATCCTGACCCACCCGAAGCCCCAAAGGAGTCTCCCGATGCACATCACCCTGTCCCCGGTCCGGGGCGATGCCCCCCTGACCCTGACCCGCGCAGGCGACACCCTGACCGTCAACGGCACCGCCTTCGATTTTGCGCCCTTGCCCGAGGGTGGCACGTTGCCCCGCACCGCCGTGCCCGGCGACTGGCTCGGATCCGACGTCACCCGCCAGGGCGGCAAGCTCAGGCTGGCGATCTTCTTGCCGCACGGGGCGCGCGCGCCTGCCGAAACCCTGTTCCCGGAGGCTTTGACCGACCCTGCGGACGGGCCGGTTCCACTGCCTCCCTTCGCGCTGGAGGACTGACATGATCGACTGGACCCGAATGATCACCGCCGACCAGGCCACCGCCACCCGGCTCGCCGACTGGCGCGCCACCCGCACCCTGTCCCGCCTGCAGTTTTGCACCGCCCTGCGCGCCGCCGGAATCCTCACCGACCCCGACGCCCTCGCCGCCGCCAGCGGCCAGATCCCCGAAGCCTTCAAACCCGCCCTCGCCGCCCTCGCGCCACCCGACCAGACCAACGCCCGCCTCGCCTGGGCCGCAGCCTCCACCATCGACCGCACAAACCCCTTCATCACCGCCATCGCCGCAACCGCTGGCCTCTCGGACCAAACCCTTGATGACCTGTTTGGATGGGACGGGTGACGGGGGGGGGGCAGATAGCTGGTTTGCAAGGTCTCTGGCGCAATGAGGCGATAGCTGCTCGTCAAGCTGAACGCTGCATGGCTGACGCCTTCGCAGTTGCAGCGGCACCCTCGGCCCAAACCAGCCATTCGTGCTGAGCGCGGCGAACGACAACTTTGAGCCCTCTTTACTGACCCACTGCGTCGTGGCTAATGGCAGCCTGAGGATTAAACACGAAAAATTGGAGTGCGGGAATGGCAGGGTTATTGGAGCAGAAAGCCATCGACCAACAGGAAGAATCGGTTCGTTTTATGTTGGAGGTGTTAGAAAAGCTCTCACTGGATTCGACTAAAGTTGAGACCGCAAGGCCGGCCCAAGAATTAGCAGACAAGGGACGGCTCGAGACTAAGAAAAACCGCGTGAGACTCGGTATGTACACCTTGCGGGACCTTATGATAATCGCAAATGCTTGCGCTAAAAGCGAAGGCATAGCTAACTTCCCTCAGAATGAATTGATTTGGAACGCAGTAATTAGACGTCTTCTAAGGTTCGGATATGTCTTCGAAGCACCGCAGGATATCAAGCCAGAATACGAAATCAATCCAAATTTCAGATTTCTAAAAGCAATGCTGATGGTGGACAACGTGGTTTTTGGGATGGCTCACATGGTGAACTCGCGGCGCAAAGCCATACCAGCAATAAACGTAAAGTTGCCAAATGGTGATCTTCATTGTGGAACTGGTCTTCTTGTTGCCTACGAAGCAACTTCAGTCACACAAACGGCAATCTTGACTAACCGACATGTTCTTGAAGGAAACGAGATTGTCGATGTCATCGCTGATGGCTTCACCTATGTCGTAAGCGGAAAACCAGAAGTGTGTGATTTTGCAGACTTGGCCGTCATTCCTGTAGAGGATAGAAATTTACCTATTGGCTTCCTGCTTGCTCCTCAAGCGGGGCTGCTAAGCACTGTGATTAGCGTAGGTTATCCACTAATTCCAACTGCTGCAGAGCAATATGCGCTTTGCCACAAAGGCGAGAT
>JAUSPL010000180.1 GCA_030656535.1 Gemmobacter sp. | reverse complement strand
TCTGGGGATCGACACCAGCGGCATACTTGGTCTTGTTTTGCTGATTGCTGTGACGGTTGTGGTGCCGTTTGTGTTCTTTGGGCAGCTGTTGGGGGCATCGGGCGGGGCGGCGTTCTTCAATGATCTGTCGTTGGGGCTGATGGGCCGTTTTCGTGGCGGAGCCGCGAAGATTTCGGTGGTGGCCTCATCGCTTTTCGGGTCGATCAACGGCATCGTGGTGTCGAACATCCTGGCGACGGGGGTTGTGACGATTCCGTTGATGAAGAAGTCCGGGTTCAAGCCCGAACAGGCGGCAGCAATAGAGGCTGCGGCCTCTAACGGCGGACAACTGATGCCGCCGGTTATGGGGGCTGTCGCGTTCTTGATGGCTGATTTCCTGCAGATCAGCTATGGCGAGGTCGCATTGGCGGCCCTTATCCCGTCGCTGCTGTACTACCTCGCACTGTTCGTGCAAGCGGACCTGGAGGCGGCCAAGGGGAACATCCTGTCGGTGCCGGTGTCCGAAATCCCGCGCATCGTGCGGGTTTTGGCCCAAGGGTGGGCGTTTCTCCTGCCCTTTGCTGTGCTGATCTATGCGCTTTTCAGCCTGAATGCCGAAGCAGAGCGCGCGGCCCTCTATGCTTGCGGGGCGGTGCTGGTGGTTGGTTTCGTTCTTGGCTACGGGCTGCAACGGCTGACGCTGCGCGAGGTGTGGGGCTGCGTCGTGCGGACAGGGGTATCTTCGGCAGATATTCTCATGATCTCGGCGGCATCCGGCATCATCATGGGCGTACTGCAACTGACGGGGCTTGGGTTCGCACTGACCATGTTTCTGGTGCAGCTGGGCGCGGGTAATGTTTTCTTGCTGCTGATCGTCGCCGCGTTCCTCTGCATTCTGCTGGGCATGGGGATGCCCACGTTGGGCGTCTATGTGTTGCTGGCTGTCTTGATTGTGCCTGCGCTGGTTGAAGTGGGCGTGGCACCCTTGGCGGCGCATATGTTCATCCTCTATCTTGGCATGATGTCCTTTGTGACCCCCCCGGTGGCAATCGCTGCGTTCTTTGCCGCGAACCTTGCGGGGGCGGACCCAATGAAAACCGGGTTCTACGCGATGCGGTTTTCATGGACCGCCTATATCGTGCCATTCCTGTTCGTGTTCTCGCCGACGCTTCTGATGCAGGGTTCCGCCAGCGCGATTTTGCTGGCTGTGGTGACGGCGGCCATCGGCGTTTGGTTCATATCTGCCGGGATGATCGGATATGGCCTGCGGCGGATGCCGATTGGGGTGCGGGTGTCGGCCGTTGTTGGCGGATCCATGTTGATCTTGCCGCATGAACTGGGCGCCTGGGCCTGGGGCTTGAACGCGGCAGGTTTGGTCTTGGCGGCGCTGGTTCTGGCGTCTGAAGTGGTGGGTCGGCGCGCGGCGCCGGTGATTGGCGAATAATGGGGAATGGCAATGGATGACGTGGTGAAAACCTCAACCGAGGCGCAGCGGCAGGAATTCTATGGCCGGTTGGCAACGCAGAACCTGGCCCCCTTGTGGGAGGTGCTGCGCGGGCTCTTGCCGTCCGAGCCCCGGTCCAAGGCCGTCCCACACCGCTGGGTCTATGACGACCTGCGGCCGCTACTGTTGGAATCCGGCAGTTTGTTGACCGCACAAGAGGCCGAGCGTCGGGTGCTGGTGCTGGAAAACCCGGCACTGAAGGGCATGTCTCGGGCGACAGCGACGATGTATGCGGGCATCCAGTTGATCATGCCAGGTGAAACCGCGCCGGCGCACCGTCATTCGCCGTCAGCCCTGCGGTTCATGCTGGAAGGCGAAGGCGCGATCACCGTGGTCGGGGGCGAACGCACCACAATGCGGCGCGGCGATTTCGTGATTACCCCATCCTGGGCTTGGCATGACCACGGAAATGAGGGCACGCAGCCCTGCGCGTGGCTGGATGGGCTGGACCTGCCTTTGGTGCAGTTCCTGGAAGCAAGTTTCAACGAGCATTATAATGATGACCGCCAATCGTTGACCCGCCCGGAAGGGGATTCGCTGGCCCGCTTCGGCTCCGGGATGTTGCCTCTGAATACGACAAGCCGCTACGGTCTGACGACGCCGATCTTCAACTATCCTTTTGCGCGCACCCGTGCCGCGCTTGTGGCCGCTGCGGCGGGCGAGGCTCTTGACCCGCACGAGGCGGTAACGCTGCGCTATGCCAACCCGATTGACGGCGGATGGACCATGCCCACCATTGCGGCATGGATGATGTTCGTGCCCGCAGGATTCGAAACACGGCCCATGCGGTCTACCGATGGCCAAGTGATGGCGTTGGCCGAAGGTGCCTTGACGGCGCATGTGGGCGACAAGCGCTATGATCTGGCCGAGAGCGATGTGGCCGTCGCGCCGGGTTGGACCTGGCGCAGCTATCGGGCCGAAAAGGACAGCTTTCTGTTCTGTTTCTCGGACCGTGTGGCGCATGAGAAACTGGGGCTTTACCGCGAGCAGCGCGGCGCCTGACACGAAGGAAACATAGAATGCGTTTTTGCCGTTTCGACGACAACCGCCTTGGCGTGGTCAAGGGGGATATGGTCCATGATGTGACCGCTGTGCTTGATGATCTGCCGGGTCTGCGCTGGCCGCTGCCGCCAGGGGACCATTTTTTCAACCACTTCTCTGCCCTGCGGCCCCGGATGGAATCTCTGGCGGCGCAGGTCCCGGGTCGCCCGGTATCCGGGGTGCGCCTGCTGTCTCCGGTCGCCAATCCCGGCAAGATCATAGCGGCCCCGGTGAACTATCAGTTGCACCTGGACGAATCCCGTGCCGACACGGGCATCAACTTTGGCACACAGATCAAGACGATTGCCGATTACGGCGTGTTCCTCAAGGCGTCCTCTTCGCTGATAAACCCGTCCGATCCGGTCATCGTGGACCGCACAGACCGCCGTACCGATCATGAAATCGAGCTGGCGCTGGTGATCGGACGTACCTGTCGGCGGGTGTCCGAGGCGGATGCGCTGGACTATGTCGCGGGCTACATGATCGGGCTGGACATGACGATCCGCGGCACCGAGGACCGGAGCTATCGAAAGTCGCTGGATACCTTTACGGTCCTTGGTCCGTGGTGCGTGACTGCTGATGAGGTGGGTGAGCCGTCGAACATCGGGTTTGACATCCATGTCGATGCAGAACCGCGCCAGAAATCAAACAGCGATATGTTGATATGGGGTGTGCGCAAGCTGATTGCCTACGCGTCGGACGCCTATACCCTGCACCCCGGCGATGTGATCATGACCGGGACGCCGGAAGGTGTTGCCCCGGTGGCTCCCGGCAACACGATGCATTGCCGCATGGACCGGATCGGCTCGATGTCCGTCGTGGTGGCCTGATGGCGTCGGCTCGGTCCGGCCCTGTCCTGATCGCCGGGGCGGGGATTGGCGGGTTGACTGCGGCTGCCTGTCTCTTGCAGGCGGGGATCGACGTCGAGGTCTATGAACAGGCGCCCGTGCTTTCAGAGGTGGGCGCAGGCATCCAGATCAGCGCCAATGCCGGCCGGGTGTACCGTCATCTGGGACTGATGGACGCCGTGCGGGCAGCGGGGGCCGAGCCTGCGTTGTATCGTTTTAGGATGTTCGATACCGGCGAAGTCTTGCAGACGATCCCGCTTGGCTCGGGCTATGAGGCGCGGCATGGCGTGCCCTATGTCACCATCCACCGGGCGGATCTGCACGCGCTGTTGGTGGAACGGGTGCGCGCGCTGAAGCCCGATGCGATCCGGCTGGGGGTTGGCGTCTCCGGCTATGCGACAAATGGGCGCGAGGCCGAATTGTTGACCTCGCGCGGACCTGTGCGCGGGGCGGCGGTGATCGGCGCCGACGGGATCAGGTCCGTGATCCGCGCGCAGATGCTGGGCGATACTTTGGCGGAATACACCGGCGATTGCGTCTGGCGCGCGATGGTGCAGACCCCAGACCTGCCGCCCGAGCATCAGAGCAACTGCGTTGATATCTGGGTGGGACCGCATCGCCACGCCGTGACCTATCCCTTGCGCGGCGGGGCTTTGACCAATTTCGTCGGCTGCGTGGAATATGACGGGGTACCCGAGGACGGTTGGACCATTGCGCGCCCCTGGGCCGAAATGCAGGCCGACTTTGCGGGCTGGCATCCGATGATCGGGGCCTTGATCCACCATGCGGCGCGGGACGCGTGTTACCGGTGGTCGCTGCGCATCCGGCCCCCGGTGCAGAGCTGGACTGACGGGCGCGTCACCTTGCTGGGGGACGCCGCACACCCGACCTTGCCCTATATGGCGCAAGGGGCGGCGATGGCCGTCGAGGATGCTGTGATCCTGGCGCGCTGTCTGGCGTCGACGGACGTTGCGCGGGCCCTTTCGGCCTATCAGCACGCAAGGCTGGCGCGGACTACGCGGATTGTCACAGAATCGACGGCCAACAGGGCGCTGTTCCATCAGCCTGATCGGGATCGGCTGCAGGCCGCCTTTGCCGCGCGCGATATGAATGCTGAACGGTCGGCGTGGCTGTTCTCGTATGACCCGGTGACCGAAGGCATTCAGACCGGCTGATCGGGGGCTGAATTCTTGTGATTCAGGTCTGCGCCGGGCGTTGGTGCGTTCATCTGGTCACTGCGGCAGAACACAAGATATCCGCCAGGCCAAGGGGCACCAGTCAACGCCCACGCACCCACGCGGCCGACCCCGCCTGCGTTCGAACCGCAAGCGACACGACGGCATAGACCGCAAACCCCACGGGGTCTGCGGCCGCCCGACGCAGGACGCTGGAAAACCCCAGAGCCGCCTTGCCTTCGTGCGCAATCAGATCCGGCCAGCGCGCCGCGATTTCAGCCACACCCGCATCCTGTCGCCGCCGCACCTTGACCAGCCGGGAAAACCCCTCGACCATTGGCCAGACATAGCCATGGGGGACCTCTATCCGCTCTTCGGGGCTAAACTGCAGGCGGGCATAGGTGTCATCCGAGATGATCGCGGGCCAGTCGCCCCATCGCGCCCGGCCTGCTGCGTTGACAGCAAACAGCCCGAACCCCGGTGCCACTGATTGTGTGAACGGCATCCCTGACCAGAACCGCGCGTAGGCGCGTGTCGCCCATGATCCGGCCTTTGCGACCTTGGGTCGGCCACTGGCATAGGCTGGCCCCGTTGCCCCCCCCAATGCCCGCGCAAGCGCCGCGATCAGCCCCGGGCTGACCGTGACATCGGCGTCAAGATAGACCCGGATGTCCCCCTGCGCCAAGCCGTCGCCCACATTGAGCGCATTAAGCTTGCCCGGCTCGGCCAGTTCTATCACACGCAGATCCCAGCCCGCCGCCTGCGCCTTGGCCTGAAACGCCTGCGCGACGGCAACAGTCCCATCATGGCAGGCATTGGCAATCACCAGAACCTCGGCGGGCATCCCGACCGGGTCCGACGCCAGCAAGGCCTGCAGGCAAGGACCGATCCAGTCCTGTTCGTTGCTGGCAGGCAAGATGACCGAAAGCTTCATTTCGTGCCCGCCAACGCCCGCCAGCGCGGGTTATCGTCCGACAGATGGCGCAACGCGCCCCAACTGCCCCATCGGCTGGGGCGTTGTACATCGACAAAGGCGTTGAAGGGTGCATCGGTCAGCCCCGCCCAGCCGTCCAGCAGGTCACGGTACAGCGTGGCCATTTCGGGCGAATAGTTCAGATGCACAAAGAACTCGGCCAGCGCCGCATCGTCCACCTGCATGCCCAGACCCACCACGTGGGTGCCGCCTTCATACATCACCAGATCAAGCCCGAACTGTTTTGCCACCTGCGCGTGATAGGGCAGCAGATCGTTCAGCAGGGTCATCAGGGTGTCCCCCGGATCGCCGGAATGCCGTCCATCGCGCAACTCTTGGGCCGCCAATATTACAGCATGGTCGTACTGATGTGCTGCAATGAACTGGTCGCGTGCCTGCGTGGTCAGGCCCTGACGGTCGGCCTGTGCCTGTGCCATCGCCAGACTGTCCGCCAGCCAGCGTCGGACCATGGGGGCCTTGTCCTCGCTGCCCAGTTGGGCCGCGAAATAGCCCGTCACCGCATATGCGTCGAACTGCGTGGCCGGGGCGACCTTGCCCGGAGTTTCGGCCTGCCACAGGGGGGCGGTCAGCAGGTCTTGTTCCAACCCCTTCCACCCGGTCTGGGTGCCGATCACCCGCACAAGGCGGTCTGGGTCATCTGCAAAGACCTCGGCCCAGATTTCTGCTGCCGCGGCTGCCTGGACGGCATAGTATTGTGTCCATTTCCAGTCCTGACCCCAGCGGGCGCGTGCTTGCTCCTCTGCCCAGCGGGCTTGGGCGAATTGCATGTTCCAGACTTCGTTGGAATATTCTGCATAGACGCGCAGACCCGGGGTCAGGGTTGAATGA
>JAUSPL010000171.1 GCA_030656535.1 Gemmobacter sp. | reverse complement strand
CAACGGCATGAAATCATGACCGATCAAGGCACGACACACCCCGCGGGCCAACACCTGACCGGGCATCATCGGGACAAGGGCTTGCGGCTGTCTCATGCAACGCACCATGAACGATAGGTGAACATCTGTCCAGATCAAGTTCTGCGCATGCCCCTTGCGCGACGCCTTTGGGAGGCTTACATTGGGTGTTGGCGGGTTCTGCCCCTCTCGTGATCAGCCCTTTTCCAGTGGCCGATAAGCATCTCCGAGGGAGCTGGCTCTGCCAGGGTTCTGGCCCTGGTATCTGGCGACCAACCTGAACACTCAGGCTCTCGGGAAATTCACGCCGACACGGCTGCCGCGGATCCCGCCACCTCTCTCCCCTCACCTTGGCGAAAAAATATACCCTCAGGGGGCCGGGCCAACGCCTCGGGACCCTTGTGGACGCGGTTGACCCGCGCGCCCCCCGTGATAAACCCGATCAAGGCCAAGGATGGACAAGATGAACCTGTTTGACGATCTGCGCGCGCTGGTGCTGACGGCGCTTGATGCTATGGAAGCTGACGGCACGCTGCCGCCCGGACTGGACCGCACGGCGGTTACGGTCGAACCGCCGCGAGACGGCACGCATGGCGATATGGCGACGAATGCTGCGATGGTGCTGGCGAAACCTGCCGGACTGCCGCCCCGGTTCATCGCGGATGCGCTGGCGCAAAAGCTTGCCGCCGATCCGCGCGTGGTTTCGGCCGACGTCGCGGGTCCGGGGTTTCTCAACCTGCGGTTGGCGGCTGACCTGTGGCAGGGGCTGGTTCGGGCTGCCCTGGTCGCGGGCGATGGGTTTGGGCGGTCAACCCTTGGCGCGTCGCGCAAGGTCAATGTGGAGTTCGTCTCGGCCAACCCGACAGGCCCCATGCATGTTGGCCACGTCCGAGGCGCGGTCTTCGGCGACGCGCTGGCCCGTTTGCTGGCGTTCACCGGCTGGGACGTCACGCGCGAATACTACATCAATGACGGCGGCGCGCAGGTCGACGTGCTGGCCCGGTCTGCCTATGAACGCTATCGCGAGGCGCATGGTCTGTCGCCTGAAATTGCCGAAGGCCTGTACCCCGGCGATTATCTGATCGAGGTCGGGCAGGACCTGAAGAACACCTATGGTGACCGCTATCTGAATGCCCCCGAGGCCGATTGGTTGCAGGTGTTCCGTGAATTTTCCACAGAACGCATGATGGACATGATCCGGGCCGACCTGGCCAGCCTTGGCGTGACCATGGATGTCTATTCCTCGGAAAAGGCGCTGTACGGAACGGGAAAGATCGAAGCCGCGATCGAAACCTTGCGTGGTATGGGTCTGATCTATGAAGGTGTGCTGGAGCCACCAAAGGGCAAGTTGCCCGAGGATTGGGAACCGCGCGAACAGACGCTGTTTCGGTCCACGGCGCATGGCGACGATCAGGACCGCCCGGTCCAGAAGTCTGACGGAACCTGGACCTATTTCGCGCCCGACATCGCCTATCACTATGACAAGGTGCAGCGCGGGTTTGACGCGCTGATCGACGTGTTGGGGGCTGACCACGGCGGATATGTCAAACGGATGAAGGCCGCCGTATCGGCGCTGTCGAACGGGCGCGTGCCCCTGGACATCAAACTGATCCAGTTGGTCAAACTGTGGAAAAACGGTGAACCCTTCAAGATGTCGAAACGCGCAGGCACCTTTGTGACCCTTCGCGATGTCGTCGAACAGGTCGGCGCGGATGTGACACGGTTTGTCATGCTGACCCGCAAGAACGACGCGGCACTGGATTTCGACTTTGCCAAGGTGCTGGAGCAGTCCAAGGACAACCCGGTATTCTACGTTCAGTACGCCAATGCCCGCATCAATTCGGTGTTGCGCAAGGCACGCGACGCGGGTGTCGCGGTTGACGACACCACATTGTCGGCGGCCGATCTGACGGGGATGACGCATCCGGCCGAACTCGCCATGGCCAAGAAAATCGCCGAATGGCCGCGTCTGGTCGAAATCGCCTCGCGGTCCAACGAACCGCACCGGGTTGCGTTTTACCTGTATGAGCTGGCGTCGGACCTGCACGGACTGTGGAATCGCGGCAATGACGACGCCAGTTTGCGGTTTGTGCAAGACGATCCGGCCATCACACAGGCGAAAATCGCCCTTGCACGGGCCGTGGGCGTTGTCATTTGCGCTGGTTTGGGTATTCTGGGGGTCAAGCCGGTCGAAGAAATGCGATAAATCGCATCGCGCCCGGCATGACAGGCAAAAGCGGACTGGCGGCAACGCCACCCCCGCGACCGGAGCAGAGCATGGCGCAAGCGAATTTCGATGAATTCGTGACGGGGGCATCTTCACCCCGTCGTGAAAGGTTGTCGACCGCGGTGAACATCGTGGGGGGGCTAAGTTCAGTCGCCTTGATAATCGGGGTTGCCGTCTGGGGCTATCAACTTGCGGTGCGCGATGTGTCCGGTGTGCCCGTCATTCAGGCGATCGACGGGCCGATGCGGATCGCCCCCGAAAATCCCGGCGGCGAAATTGCGGCCCATATGGGGCTTTCGGTGACGCGTGTCGCGGAGGACGGGATCGCGGCGCAGGTCCCCGACGAGATCACCTTGGCAAATCGCCCGGTCGAATTGGCAGATGATGATGCCGCCGGTATCGGCCAGGCTTCGGCCGAGGAAGTCAGCGAAGAACACGCCCGCGCCGTTGCGCTGGCCGAAGACCTGACACGCACCATGCAGCCCCTGTCATCTGCGGGTGGCGTTGCGCCGTTTGGCCCGCCTGCCCAACCGCTTGAAAACCCGATCTTTGACGAAGACGCCGCTGCCATTGATTCAAAGGGTGGCGTCCTCAGGTCGCCCCGACCACAGCCACGCCCGTCCCGGGCCAGCGCCTCGGTCTTGCCTGCACCGCAGGTTACAGCGGTGATCGAAACCGACCCTGCCCTGTTGGCAGTTGGTGCACATCTGGCGCAGATCGGGGCCTTTGACGACCCCGAAACCGCCCGCAAGGAATGGGACCGCGTGTCACCCCGTGCTGCTGCGTTGTTCGAGGGAAAGCAGCGTGTGATCCAGCCCGCGACCAGCGGCGGACGCACCTTTCACCGCTTGCGCGTCGCAGGCTTTGCCGATGGTGCCGAAAGCCGCCGGTTCTGTGACGCGATCGAAAGCAGCGACCTGCGTTGCATCCCCTTGGTACACAAGTGACCAGCCCATCCCAAATGCCAGACCTGAAGGGCATTGGCGCCACGGTGCTGGGCTGTGCAGGCGGCAGCCTGAGCCCGTCTGAGGCTGCCTTCTTTCGCGATGCGGACCCTTGGGGTTTCATTATTTTTGCGCGCAACGTCGAAACGCCAGATCAACTGCGCCGCCTGACCGATGCCTTGCGCACGACCGTGGGTCGCGACGCGGTAATCATGGTGGATCAGGAAGGCGGGCGCGTCCAACGGTTGCGCGCACCGTTCTGGCGCGAATTCCTGCCCCCGCTGGATCAGGCCGCCCGCGCTGGCGAAAATGCCGCCCGCAGCCTGTGGATATCGGCCAGACTGATTGCGGATGATCTGCGCGGTGTCGGGATCGACGCCAACTGCGCGCCTTGTTGTGATATCGCGGGGGCCAAGACGCATCCGTTCTTGCGCAACCGGTGTCTAGGCACCGACGCGGCGACGGTTGCCCGCAATGGCAGGGCGGTTGCGGATGGGTTGCTTGCGGGGGGCGTGCTGCCGGTGATGAAGCACATGCCCGGCCATGGTCGCGCCGAGGCCGACACCCATTTTGACCTGCCCTTGATCGACGCCACGCTGGGCGACCTGACCGACACCGACTTTGCCCCATTTGCTGCCTTGGCCGATTTGCCGATGGGTATGACGGCCCACATCCGATTGCCGGGGTTCGGCGATGCGCCAGCCACGCAAAACCCGGCCATTCTGGCGCTGATCCGGGATCGCATCGGGTTTGACGGCCTGTTGATGACCGACGATCTGTCGATGCAAGCACTGTCGGGCGGCCTTGGCGACAGAGCCGCGCGCGCGATGGCGGCGGGCTGTGACATTGCCCTGCATTGCAACGGCAAGCTGGATGAAATGACGCAGGTGGTGGCCGCAGCCGGCAGATTGACGCCTTCCGCGCAAACGCGCGCCCAAGCGGCACTTGCCGTCCGTCGCCCACCCGCCCCCGTTGATACCACCGCCCTTGAGGCCGAGCTTGCGGTTTTGCTGGGCGGTGGGGTGAATGCCTGATCCAACCATTTTTGACGCGAGCGCAGTCGCAGACCGACTTCAGGCCGAGTCGCTGATCGTTGATGTGGACGGGTTCGAGGGGCCCCTGGACCTTTTGCTGACGCTGTCGCGCAGCCAGAAAGTTGATCTGCGACGGATATCCGTGTTGCAGCTTGCTGAACAGTATCTAAGATTTGTAAATCAGGCCAAGGAGTTGCGGATCGAACTTGCGGCCGATTATCTGGTGATGGCCGCGTGGCTGGCCTACCTGAAATCCCGGCTGTTGCTGCCCCCCGACCCAACCGAAGAAGGCCCCAGC
>JAUSPL010000170.1 GCA_030656535.1 Gemmobacter sp. | reverse complement strand
CCAGCCGGAACAGCACCCATTGGGCCACCGAGGGATTGGTCAGCAGATCGCGCGCCCGCAAAATCAGATCGTCAAAGTCCAGCCACCCGCGCAAAGCCTTGCGCTTGGCGTATTCGGGCAGAAAGCTTGCGGCGAATTCGTGCAAGGCATGGGTCTTTTCGGCAGCGACAAGCGCGATGCGGGTGGTTCGTGCTGCCTCCACCCGCGCCATGAACGGCTCAAGCTGGTCAAGCAACGGTTCAAGCCTTGCCTGCGTTGCCCTTGTGCCCAGCGCACCTGTCTTTGCGGTGAAGCTGCGCCCTTCCACCTTGCTTTTACCGTATAGAAAAACGTCCTCAAAGGCCGCCAGATCGTGGAACCTCGGCGACATCAGAGCCAGTTTCCCGACTTTCTCGGCAAGCTTGACATCATTGGCAGACCCGGCGGCCAGAATCTGCGCAACCTGGGGTATCCACTCGGCCTCGCCGCCCAGAAAAACACTGCCGAGAATTTGCGCGGCAGACGTTTCCGGGGTCAGGCCGAATGTGCGCCAGATGGCCGCGCGGTCCTTTGGCGGGGTAAATTCGCTGCCAGACTTTGCAACCTCCTCGGCCAATCCCGCAAAATCTTCGCCGGTATAGAGGCTGGCCAGGCGCGCGATCACTCCGGGCGCGCGTGTATCGGCCATGTCCTCGATGATTTCAGCGCGCAGCAACTCACCCGTACGGCCATCCATTTCGGTGAACTGCGGCGAAACCCCGGCCTCAAGCGGAAAGCGGCGCAGCAAGGACGCACAAAAGCTGTGGATGGTCTGGATTTTCAGGCCACCGGGCGTCTCGATAGCACGCGCAAACAGCCTGCGGGCGCGCGACAGGGTGGAATCGTCGATGTGCCCTTCAACGCCAAGACCGCGCAGCTGGTCACGCAAGACATCCGCACCCATCATCGCCCAGGCGCCCAGCCGGCGAAACAATCGGTTCTGCATCTCGGACGCCGCGGCCTTGGTATAGGTCAGGCACAGAATGCGATGAGGCTCTGTGCCTGCGGAATCCGGGCTGTTGGCGCCCAGCAACAGCCGGGCCACCCTATCGGTCAGAACGCGTGTCTTGCCTGACCCGGCATTGGCCGACAGCCAGGTCGACGCATCCGGATCGGCGGCACGCACCTGTCGTTCGCTGGCGTCATCGCGGATCATTCTGTGCCCTCTGGGCCGACGGATTCAATTGTCGGGTGATCGCTCATTTCCCATTCGCCATAGCGCGCAAGGTGGTCATAGTCGCCCGCAAACCGGTCCTTGAATGTGGCGCGGCGCGACACATACCCTTTTGATCTGTCTGCATATGCTGCCAATAGCAGTTCCAGTTCGGCCCAAACCTTGTCGGTTGCCTCGGGGGAAACATCGACCGGCGTTGTTTTGGGGTTGGACCCAAGACCGATGTAGGTGGCGGCGCCGACCGTGGCGAAACCGGCAACCTTGAACCCACCCCGCGCAGCCATCGCGGACTGAAGCGACAGTTGTTTGTCGAAACTGCGGATCTGTTCTTTGGATGGCGGGGACCCGGTCTTGTAGTCAAAGATGTGAATCCGCCCGTCCTCCAGTTCATCTATCCGGTCAGGTCGGGCCGTCAAGGTGAAACCCAGCGCCGGAATCATCACTGATCCAGCGGTTTCCAACAAAACAGGTCGACCGCCTTCTGCGGCATCCAGCGCCAGAAACCAGTCCGCAACTCTGGCCAAACGGGCCTGCCACAGCTGTCTTGCTGCGGGCCAGGGCACATCTTGCTCCAGCACTTCGCGTGCCGCCTGCATCAGGGCCTCCCGACGGTCGGGGGCATCAGCGCGCAGCCTGGCAAAGTTTTCCATGATGCGGTGCAGGGTCGATCCGCGCATCCGGGCATCCGGGGCCTGCCGCAACGGGTTCAGCGGGAACAGCCGAAGCACCGTACGGGCGTAAATCGCATAGGGGTCCCGGATCAACCGTTCGATCTGGGTGACGGCCAATTGCCGGGGCCTTACCGCCAAAGGGGGACTGGGCGCGGGACGTTTCGCCCGTTCAGAGACGGTTTGCGGGCTTTCCAGCGCGCGCGCAAGCGACAGCCAGTGGTCGCCCCGCGCCGTCATGGCGGTCACCGCAGCCGGGCCATCGCGCGACGGCAACCCCTGCATCAGGTTCAGCAAACGGTTCAGCCAGCGCGATGGCACCGCCTCGGCCTCATCATTGCGTTTGGCACGGGTCAGGATCACATTCGGTGCCGCAATCGCCTGTTGATAGTCGTGCGCAGCCAGCCCAATCCGGCGCTCGGGCAGCAACAGACCCGCTTTCAGGCGCATCTGACGATTGAGCCAGGGGTCAGGCGGTGGCAATTGGGGCCAGACGCCATCGTTCAGGCTGCCCAGAATGACGAGGTCGGCCCCTTGGACGCGCGCCTCCAAAGTGCCCCAGATCATCACACCGGGATGCGGGGTCAACGTCTCGCGCACCTCGCCCGTGTTCAGAAGGGCCGTGAACAGATCGTCATAATCCGCCGGGGTCAGAACGCCCCCATGCGGGGCTTCGTCGCGCAGGTTATCCATGACGGCCCGCGCTTCGGTCCCTGCTTCGCGGAGCCAAAGCCCACCCGTGCCTTCCCCCGCCCCCTGAGACAGCGCTTCGGTCAAGGTGACATGGTGCGTGACATGCGCGTGCAGTGGGCGTTCGGATATGGCCTCAAGCCCCCCAAGCAACCCCGCCAGCCAATCGGCCCATGCCGCAGCCTTGTTTGCGGCGCCCCATGCCCGCAGCATCTGAGCGTCGGGAAAGGCGGGGCCGTAGCGGCGCAAGTGCAGTTCCAGTTCGCGCGTGTTCAAAAGGTGCGCACCTCGATCCGCCCCGCTGTGAACCAGCGGATGCTTGAGCAAGGCCAGCAAGCCGTCAGACATCAACCTGCGCCCGAACAACGCCGAAACCTGTCGCAACAGACGCCCCGGCGGCGACAGCGCCAAGGGACGGCCCGCGCTGTCGTCCGGCACGATGCCCCAACGGTCAAGCGCCGCCGTCACCTGCCGGGTCAACCCGCGATCTGGCGAGATCAGAGCCGCCTTTTGCCCCATTTCTGCGGCGTTCCGCAGGATCAGGGCAATGGCAAGCGCCTCTTGTCTGGGCGAGGCCGCTTCGATCAGGGTCATTGTCTGGGTCGCGCTGCGCAAATCAGGCAGGTTTTGCCCCTCGGACAGCCATTGATCCGTGACAGGCGCGGGCCGCAGGGACAGGGACACAAGTCGGTTACGGGCTGCGTCCGGGGCCGGGGTGTCGTGCCACGGCGCAACATCCCCCGGACCAAGATCAAGCGCGGTCAGCATTCGATGGAACCGGAATTGCGGGTGATCTTCTGCGGTCAGCGCGTCGGCCAACCCACCCCAGACAGAGTCGGGCATGTCAAAGTCGAACCCGGGCAAGACGATCGCACCTTGCGGCAGCCGCGCCACAGCCTGCATCAACAGCGCGGTTGTGCCGCGTGATCCGGTCGATCCGGCAACGATCACCGGGTCAGCGGGCGGGGCGTCACCCCACACGGAAGACAAACGCTGCACCATTGCACGACGACGGGATTCCGCATCGGTTGGAGTCGCAAAAAAGGGTGCAACGATCGTCAGGAAATCCTGAGTGCGCTTCCAGTGCGCGGAATGATCAGACACGTCCAGCGCGGCAATCGTTTCGGGGGGAACGCCCTCACCCTGCATTTCGTCCATCAGTTCGGCCAGGCTGTCGGACAGATCATAAAGCGCAGCCCGCGGTGCAATATCCGGCTGAGCCTCGAGCAGGCGCGAGATAAGCTGCGCCAGTTCCAACCGCCTGCGCAGCGGCGGTGTCAGCGGCGGCAGACACGCGATCGGCATCGTTTCGGCGATGTCAGTGACCAGTTTGATGCGCGGCAAAAGACCTGCGCCTTCGGCTGCGAAAATCTCGACGATGCGGCGGCGCATGCGGGCTGTGTTGACATAAAGCGTTACGCGGGCCATCGCCTCGGGCGTCTTGACCCGCGTGCGCAAACCCGCGACCAATGCCGCGGGGAAGTCGACGCCGGGGGCAAGCCCCAGAACACGCGGGCCGGGTGTGTCAAACATCGCGGGTGCCCAACATGGCTTCGGCCTCGGCGATACCACCCGGGTGACCGACATCGCACCACCCACCTTGATGCAGGGCCCCATATGCGCGGCCTTGCGCGATCATCAGGTCCCAGACCGGATTCAGCGAAAACACCGTACCGGG
>JAUSPL010000157.1 GCA_030656535.1 Gemmobacter sp. | reverse complement strand
CGGCGGTCCTTGCCCAGACGGCGTATCCATCCAAGGATATCGCGATCATTGTGCCCTATTCGCCCGGCGCGTCCGGCGACCTGCTTGCACGTCAATACGCAGAGTTGCTGAGCAAGAAGCTTGGCGTGACCGTGGTCGTCGACAACGCGCCGGGTGGGTCTGGCACCATTGGGACGGTCAAGATCTTTGGCTCGGCGCCTGACGGGTATACGCTGGGCTACGGTCACAATTCGCCTCTGGCCATTCAGCCGCACAAGAACGCGGGCCTTCCCTACAAGAACGGCGATGATTTCACGGCAATCGGCGGCATTGGCCATCAGGCTGGCACCGTGTCAGTGAACGGTGCTTCGGAATGGCAGACCTTTGCCGAATTTGTGGCGGCCGCCAAGGCAAAGCCCGGCGAAATCTCGATTGCGGTTGGCGGGGCCGGGAACGTGAAGGACCTTCAGCTTCAGCAGTTCCAGAAGGCGTCCGGCGTCGAGTTCAACATCGTCCCCTTTGCCGGCGGCGGTGCAGAGGCCGTTGTCTCGGCGATGGGGAACATCGTTGACGCAGTTTCGGTGAACCCCTCCAGTGTCGCGGGCCAGATCGCATCGGGGGATCTTCGTCCGCTCGCAATCTTTGCGAACTCGACAGAGGACATGATCGATGGGTTCAAGGTGGTCGGCGACAAGGACTACCCGGGCATGCAGTTCTTGCAGGATTCGTCGGGCATCATCGCGCCAAAGGGTGTCCCTGCCGACATCGTGGCAATCCTGGATGCGGCTCACCAAAGCATCATGCAAGACCCGGCCTTCATTGAGGTGCTCAAAAGGGATGGGTACATCATCGACCCCGCCAACGCCGCCGAATACCGCGATCAGCTGATGGCTGACTTCGCAAACTTCGGTGAAGTCCTTGGAAAGTAACGCCCAAAGTGGGGCGCACCGGACCTGGCGCAACGGCCGTATTGCGGCGGGTGCGTTGGGGCTGGGGTTTGCGGTCGTGTATCTTGTCGAGGGCAACAACCTGACGCTTGGCAGGATGCGCTCCCCCGGTCCGGGCGTCTTCCCGCTGGTCGTGGGCGTCCTGTTCGCGCTTGTCAGCATTGGTGTGATCTTCGACGCATTGACCACCAGGGAGCCGGGGGTGTCCTCCTATCCCAAAGGCGCGGATCTGCGGCGGCTTTTGCTCGTTTCTGGCGCATTCGTGGTCTACGTCGCGCTTTTGATGGTGATTGGTTTTCCCGTCGCGACCCTGGCCTTCGTGATCTGCTTTGCGCGGCTGGTCGGCAATGTGTCCTGGTTCCGTGCGGTTCTTGGCGGCGTCGGGCTGAGCGCGACCGTCTGGGTCATCTTTACCCTGATCCTTGGCGTGCGCCTTCCCGCAGGAATTTGGAGCTGAGATGGACGCGATTAACGGACTATTGCTTGTGTTTGCGGTCGCCATGATTCCGTCAAACCTTTTGGCCGCGCTTATTGGCGTGGCCTTGGGGACTGCGGTGGGCGTGTTGCCGGGGCTTGGACCCCTTGGCGGTGCGGCGCTTATTCTGCCCTTCACCTATTCCATGAGCCCGGAGGCGGCGATCATCATGATCGCTGGCATCTATTACGGCGGCATGTATGGCGGATCAACGACGTCAGTTCTTTTGAATGTGCCGGGTGAAACGTCATCGGTCATCACGACTCTTGACGGTTATCCCCTGACGCAAAAAGGACGTGCCGGACCGACGCTGTTCATCATGGCCGTCGGCTCTGCCATTGCGGCCTTCATCTCGTTGATCCTGGTGGCTTTGTGGTCACCGTGGCTTGCGAGGTTCGGGTTGAATTTCGGCCCTGCCGAATTCTTTGCGGTCATGACCTGCGGGCTGATCGTGCTGTCGCGCATGTCGGGCGGCAGTCTAGTCAGCAACCTGTTTCCGCTGATGGTCGGAATACTTGCAGGCACGGTCGGGCAAGAGGCTGTCAGTTCCGAAATCCGGTTCACCTTTGGGTACTTTCCGCTGATCGCGGGGCTGGAACTGACTGCGATCGCCATTGGCCTGTTCGGTCTGGCCGAGATCTTGCGCATTGTCGAACGGCCCGATGCCACACCAAAGGTCATGCGCGTGCGGGTGCGCGACATGTTTCCAAGCCGCGAGGACTGGCGCCGCAGTTGGGGTCCGTGGGGGCGTGGGTCGCTGATCGGGTTCGTGTTCGGGTTGCTGCCGGGGCCGTCTGCGGCGATGGCGTCGTTTGCCTCGTACCGGGTTGAAAAACGGTTCGCCATTGGCCGCGCTGAAATGGGCACGGGTGCGATCGAAGGCGTGGCCGGTCCCGAAGCCGCCAACAACGCAGCAGCAACCTCTGGAATGATCCCGGTTCTGTCCCTTGGGTTGCCATTTTCCGCGACGCTTGCCCTTATACTTGCGGCGCTGATGATCCACGGCATTCAGCCGGGGCCGCTGCTGCCAACGCAGCATCCCGATATATTCTGGGGCGTGATTGCGTCGATGTTCGTGGGCAACCTGATGTTGCTGGTTCTGAACATTCCGATGATTGGCGTCTGGGTTTCGATCCTTCAGGTTCCGATGTGGCTTCTGGGGGCCATTGTTCTGGTGGTCGCCACCGTCGGCACCTACAGCGTCCGTGGCAACATCACCGATGTCTACGTGCTTTTGGGTGCGACGGCGTTCGGTTATTTCTTTCACAAACTGGGATTCAACCTGTCGCCGATGATCCTGGGGTTCATCCTTGGGCCATTGATTGAAACCCACATGCGTCAAGGGCTTTTCCTGTCGCGCGGCAACCTGATGTACTTTGTCGAGCGACCCATCGCGGCAACGATCTGGGGCGTCACGATCGCGATTTTCGTAGGCGTTTTGCTGATGCGGTGGTTCCGACGCGATCTGTCAAGTAAGCTGGAAGCGCTTGCAACAGACGACTGAAGGGCAGGGCGATCCGCAGCTGTGAGACCCAAAGGCGCGTGTCTTGCGGTCTGACAGCAGCGGATCGTCACAGAAACGGCAACGCAGCAGTTCATGCATCCGCGGGGGCGTGGACCGGCTGCCCGGACCACAGGTTTCGGGCGACGGAGTTTTCGCAGTCCGATCCGCATTGATGAGGGGAACAGGAATGACCAGATCGCGTTTGAACAGCAAGACGGGCCGGCCATGACCGGGGTTGCCTATACCGCGAAGCCTGTCATGGCGCCGCACCGGACCCGTACGATGGGCCATACCCATTCGGTCGGGGCCGGGCACTATCTGGCGGCAATGGCGGCGTTTCAGGTTCTGGAAGCGGGCGGCAATGCGATCGACGCCGGGGTTGCGGGCGGCATCACCTTGGGCGTGGTGCAAAGCGAATACGTTGGTTTCGGCGGGGTCGCGCCGATCATGGTGCGCATGGCGGCCAAGGGGCAGACATGGACCTTTGACGGGCTGGGGTGCTGGCCTGCCGCGACGGATGTCGAGGTGTTCCGGACCCAGT
>JAUSPL010000156.1 GCA_030656535.1 Gemmobacter sp. | reverse complement strand
CGCGACCCGCATGGCACGCGCGAATACCTGATCTGCGATGCAAAAGACCCCGACATGGCGCGCGGCATTAACGCTCTTGGCGTGACGCGCGGGCCGGGTGGCGCGAAGCGTCCCAAGACCCGGCAAGAATTTCTGGACGGTGTGCGCGCCATCGTGGCGCAGGACGTGGTCGATCTGATGCTGCTGTCGCCCCTGAACCTGCACAAGCTGGCGATAGAGGACGCGCTGTTCGATGGTAGCCGCATTGCCCGCGCGGCGCGGGTCAACGACACGTCAGAGATCTGGCTGGGGCGCCACATGACCTATCGCCAGCATCCGTCTCACCCGTTTCGCAGCGCCGACCTGCACCGCGTCATGCACGGCGCGGGCGCGGCAGGTCCCCGTTTTGCGGGGGCCGATCTGGGGCTTTACAGTGTCACTTTTGTCAACGACATTCAGGCCGACTTGCGCACGCTGACCGCCTACAACGCCTTTCGCAAAGATTGCAACGCGCTGGGGTTCCGGCACTTTCTGGAGGTGTTCAACCCCAACAGCGGCAAATATGCCGGGGACGAGGTCGGTGCTTTTGTGAACGACAGTATTGTACGCTGCCTTGCAGGCATCGACCGCGACGCGGCACCTGTCTTCCTGAAAGTCGCCTTCAACGGCAAGCGCGCCTTGTCAGAACTGGTTGCCTATGATGCAGAAATGATCGTGGGCGTTCTGGGTGGCGCGGCGGGAACCACGCGGGACACCTTTGAACTGCTGCACCAGTCACGCCAATGTGGCGCTCGACTGGCCCTGTTCGGCCGCAAGATCAATCAAGCCGAGGCACCGCTGGATCTGATCGAAATCCTTCGAAATCTGGCCGATGGCGATCTGACCCCAGACGAAGCCGTGCGTCTGTATCATGACCGCTTGTTCAAACTTGGACTGGCGCCTGATCGCCCGATGGACGATGACAACCGGATCACAGATCCGGTTCTAATGGGGTAAATCATGACACCTTCCTCGCGCTTCTGGCCTGAAATTCCTGCACGCGGCTTTGCCGACACGGCAGATTGGGTGGCCGTCCTTCCGCTGGCCGCTGTGGAACAGCATGGCCCACACCTGCCGACCGGGGTAGATCTATTGATCGCCGAAGCCATGGTCGCCCATACCGCAGCGGCGCTGCCAGCCACGTCGCGCGCGGTATTTCTGCCGGTGATGGCCGTCGGGAAATCAAACGAACACATCCGCTTTCCGGGAACCTTGACGCTTGGCTGGGAAACCGCGACCCGCTGGATGTTGGAGGTGGGCGAAAGCGTCGCCCGCGCTGGCATCCGCAAGCTGGTGATGATCACCAGCCACGGTGGAAATATCCCCCCGATGGAAATCGTGGCCCGCGAACTGCGCGCAAAGCACGACATGCTGGCGGTCACGACTGGCTGGGGGCGGCTGCGCGACATGGCGGACCTTGCAGACCCCCAGACAACCGCTTTTGACATTCACGGAGGCGAGGGCGAAACGTCCCTGATGTTGGCGCTGCGTCCTGATCTGGTGCACATGGACCGCGCCGACAACTTCATCAGCGCCCAGGCCGATCTTGCCGCACGCAACCGTATCGTTGGACTGCATGGGGCACGGGCCAACGCGGGCTGGCTGGCGGGCGATCTGAACCCCGCAGGCACAGTCGGCAACGCGGCACGCGCAAGCGCCGAACGCGGGGCCGAGGATCTGCGCCGCACCATCATCGGCTTTTGTGATCTGATCGCCGAAGTCGAGGCGATGCCCTTGCCACAGGCCACCCCCAAATGACAACTTCGGCCACGCCCGATCTCTCTGCCCTGAAGGCCGCGCTGGCGCACCTTGAGCTGTCGGATAACCCGCGCGTGGTCCGTGCCAAAAGCCGCGATTTCTTTTGGTACTCGCCGGTTCTGAAACAGCGCATGGACCATCTGAGCGCCGATTTCGTCATTGCGCCCAGGTCAGAGTCGGAACTGATCGAGATCCTGCGCCTGTGTCACCAGCACGATTGCCCCGTGTCGGTGCGCGGTGCGGGGACCGGAAACTATGGCCAGATCATCCCGCTGCAAGGCGGGGCCGTGCTGGACATGCGCCATTTCAATGCCGTCACCCATATCGGCCCCGGCCGCGTGGTCGCACAGGCAGGGTGCATCCTGAAGGATATCGACACCGCCTGTGCCACGTCAGGTCAGGAATTGCGGATGTTCCCGTCCACCCGGTCACAGGCCACGGTCGGCGGGTTTGTGGCCGGCGGATCGGGCGGCATTGGATCTGTGCGTTGGGGGATGCTGCGCGATCTGGGCAATGTGCTGCGGCTTCGGGTTGTCACAATGGAGGCCTCACCCAGGGTCATGGACCTGACAGGGGCGGACATGGACCAAGTGATCCATGCCTACGGCACCAACGGCGTGATCACCGAAGTGGAATTGCCGCTTGCGCCCGCCTACGACTGGGTCGACGTCATAGTCAGCTTTGACGATTTCGCCCGCGCCGCGGTCTTTGCCGACGAGATCGCGCAAGAGGATGGTGTCTTGATCAAGCTGGCCAGCGTGATTGCGGCCCCCATCCCCAACACCTATTTTCCACGTCTGGCCGGGCGCATCCCGACGAACCACAGCATGGTTGCGCTGATGGTCGCACCGCATGCGATGCCCGCGTTTTTAACCTTTATGCGGCGCCACCCGGGCCAGATCGTCTGGCTGTCAGATG
>JAUSPL010000144.1 GCA_030656535.1 Gemmobacter sp. | reverse complement strand
GTGCGGTGCCGCGTTCGCACACGTCGAAAAAAGGTGGGCGCCGCTGGTGATGCTTTCGTCCACGACAATCGCGCCTTCCGGCAACGCATGTGCCACCGAAACGGCAAGGGATTGTGGGGTGACCGGGCCGGATGCGGGAAGGGCGGGCAAATCCTGTACAGCAATCAGGGTCGGGGTGGCGCCGACCGCCGCGGCCAGACGGCTTAGTGCGGAGTCCAGATCGGCCAAGGGTTCTGCAAGGGCCATAACGCGGCAGGACGGCGGCAGCATGCGACTGGGGCGACCTGGATAGGCAAAAAAGGCGACGGGTTCGCGCGATCCGGCCAGAACGACGGTGTGCAGGTGTTTCAACGCCTCAGTGGCGAAGTCGACATGAAACGGGACACGCTGCAGCGCAGCAACACCACGACCGCGCGCCATGCGGGCCACCGCAGCTTCGGTCAGCACCTCGCAGCCGGTGGCGGCGGCGATGCTGGTGGCCAGCTCTGCGATGCGGGCGGTCAGGAACGGCGCGCCCAGTATCAGTGCCGCCCCGGGACGCAAGGCCGATGCACATGCGCTGATGGCGGCGTCAGTCGGCATGAGGGGCGGGTCGCTGGCCAGATCCGGGGCGGGTGTGTCATCCTCGTTCCATGCGGCATCGTTCGGCACGATCAACGTGGCCACGCGCGCTGCACCCTGCGCGTTGGCGACCATTTGTGCCGCCAGCCCGGAAAGGTCTGATGCGGCGTGGGCGGTCCCCACCCAATCGCTGACAGGGCGGGCCATCCCCTCGATGTCGGCGGTCAGAGGGGCGTCGAACTGCGTGTGATAGGTCGCGTGTTCCCCGACGATGTTCAGCAGCGGCGTCGCGGCCTTGCGGGCATTGTGCAGGTTCGCCATGCCATTGGCGAGGCCGGGCCCCAGGTGCAGCAAGGTGGCCGCAGGGCGGCCGGTCATGCGGCCAAACCCATCGGCCGCCCCGGTCGCGACGCCTTCGAACAGACACAGGTGCAGCGCAATACGGGTTTCACGGCCAAAGGCCGCCAACAGATGCATCTCGGTGGTGCCGGGATTGGCGAAGCAGGTGTCAACACCAAGATCGGCAAGGGTTTTTGCAAGGGAATCTGCACCGTTTCGGGACATCTGCGGATCAACTTTCGGTAAGGGATTGGGTCAGCGTTGCACCCAAAAGGCGCGAGTCGCCGTCCAAGATTGGGGCCGGCCGGTGGGATGTCAACGACCAATCTTGCCACCGAGGGAGGGAGTGAAGGGGTGATTCGCCTGTTTGAGCGTCCGATCAGGCGGCATTGGGACGTGCGGTCAATTCGCATCGAATATTCTGAAAGCAAACGCTTTGGGAATATCGGACGTCGTCAAAAGATATGGCACAGAATCATGGTTTTGTTTGACAGGGTAATCTTCTGAACGAAATATAATCATTACGGATACACAATATTCGTATAAAATATATAGACTTAAGGACTCCGCGTGGCCGTTCCAGTTCCCGAAACACTGCCAGAAACCGATGCCGACACTGGCATCGGCGCGGGGGCGTGCGCCCGCTTTCGACGGTATTGCGCACGTTGTCGGTCCTGGATCACATTGCCCTGAGCCGGCGCGCGCTGAAACTGGGCGACATCGCGCAGGGGTTGGGTCTGTCGCGCCCCACTGCGTATCAACGCCTGCTGACGCTGGTCGAGGCTGGCCTGCTGGAACAAGACAACGAAGGCCGTTACCGCGTGTCGATGTACGCGACCCGCCTTGCGGGCGCGGCGCTGGAACAGGCGGGGATTGGGCTTCGGTCAGAACCCGTCCTGACCCGGCTGGTGGCAACGACCGGCGAAACTGCTTCGCTGGCCGTTCTGGATCGAGGGCAGCCTTGCATCGTTGCGCGCGCCGAAAGCGACTTTCTTTTGCGGGCCGAGCAGAAGATCGGCACCGCGATGTCGCTGGAAGGATCTGCATCTGGTCGGGTGCTGGTGGCCTTTGCGGACGACGCCACAATGGAACGGCTTTTGCGGGGCCGCCATGAGTTGCCGCAGGCGGCAGACATCAACCGAACCCGCGCCGATGGCTATGCGCTGTCGTCGGGCTATACGATGACCGGCGTCAAGGCTGTCGCCGCGCCGGTGTTCGGCATGCATGGCCGCTGCCTTGCGACGGTGTCGCTGGTGGCACCGGACAGTCGTTTTGATCTTGAACGGTTGCTGGAGCCGCTGCTGGAGGCGGCCCGCGACCTGACCTTGACCCTTCAAGGAGGCAGATAGTCCCCCGATGACCGCCAACACCCTAACAGCGCGTCCCGCCCCGCGGGACAGCGCCGATCTCATGCTGCCAAATCGGCTGGCGGCGTTGCAGCCAAGCCGGGTTTCCGGAAGCCGCGCGCTGATGAATCGCATGATCCGCGAACGCTGGGATATCCGACTGACCCGCATGGATGTCGATGCGCAAGCGCAGGGCACGATCCTGTATTCTGTGTGCACCCCGGACCGAGAGTTCAGTCTGATCGCCTTTTCCTTTGCGCCGCGCACCGAAGGCCGCACCGGGCGCATCATTGGGCGGGCGTGGGACATGATGTGTTCGTTAATCGAAGGCCCGGCCAACGAAGCCGATATCGCCTATGCCCGATCCGAGCTGCCGAAACTGTACCGTGGCCGCGCAGCGCCGAATACTTTGGTCTGGGGCCGGTCCAACAGGTCAATGCGGGTGTTCAGCGCCACGCTGGACGCTTTGGCGGCCGGGCGGCAACCATCAGTCGAGATCCTGTCGCAGGTTTGCTATCTGATGCGCAACACCGGGCTGGATGGCAACGGCACGTTTGGGACGCGCAGCTTTCCGGCGCTGGGCGCAGATCATCCGCTGGGCGGCATGTTGCAGGCACAATTGCTGACTGCCTACCTCATGCGCGAATTGTCATGTGATCTGGTCAGCCATCTGGCTGGGCTGCAATCGGACAAGGCTGTTCCGTTGGCACCCGACTTTCGTCGCTGGCTGGGGGTTGGGAACGGGTCGGCGCTTGGGCTGATATTCTTCGTGCACAAGCATCCGCAGCTTATCCACAGCTGGTTATCGGCGCGCGAAACGGCGCTGGCGCAGGCAAGGGCGCTTTCGCCGGGCAAAGGCGATGCGCGCCTGACCCGGCTTCTGGACGTGATGGACCGGGCGATTGCCTTTCGCAGGCAAGATCGCATGGTCTACGAGGCTTTTGCGTCGTCCGCCAAGGTGGCGGATGATCTGACGCGGATGCGGGCTGATATCCAGGAGCTTGCGACGCAGGGAACGGTGGGCGGGGTGGCTTGCGCGTTTCCGCTGGATGCGGTGTCGCAGCGCCATCGTGGGGATGTATCATTCGAGGCGTTGGAAACCTATCATTCCTTGCTGCTTGAACTGGTGCCCGAAGCCGCAGATGCGCTGATGGCACAGGTTCACGGTGCAGACGAAATCACGCTGGACCCCGCAGATACGGTGGCAGGACTGTTGGCCACCATCCGCAGCGATTATGCGTGGGCATTGGACATGGATCTGACCACGCCCGAGTCGCATCGCTATATCTGGTACAAATCCGAGAACGCCGAAGAGCCACGCCGGGGTGCCCGCGAAGAGGTGCCCGAGGCCCGCGATCTGGGACTGGACGTTCCCGGTGGGGTGCAGGCGCTGTACCGTGACCTTTCCCGCGCAGCGCCCGATGAAAGCGTCGCCCGCTTTGTTCTGCGGCATCCGGGGCATCGCCACGCCGTGGCGCGCATTCAGTCTCTTCGGGGGCTGACCTATCACACCCCGCACGCCAACATAAACGACGCCGGGTTCGTTCCCATCGACATGGTGCGCCTGATGAATGTCGGGCTGCACGGCATCGACAAGACGCGCGATTTCCTGAACCGCAACCTGCGCGGCGTCTTGTTTCACGGCGCGCCAACGCCGGACGAGATCCGCGCAGGCATCGCGCTGGACTGGTTCTATCCGCAGGAGCCCTGCGCATGAGCAACGAATTGAATGTTATGCCCCGCGAAATGCGGATGATGAGCGAACGCGTCTTCTCGCTGACGTCGCTGCCAAAGGGCTTTGCGTTGTCCCTAAGCGATTTGCCAATGTATTCGCAGATGCAGGGTCTGGGCGGGTTAGCCCTGCTGGAGCGGCGCCACCGCGCACTTTTGGCGGCTGATGCAGGTGCGCTGCGGATCGCCGCCGAGAATGGCGCGACAGTGAGCCTGGATGCCGCGGGTCAGCACAGCTGGGTGGCGCTTCCGTCAGCGCTGGACCTTTTGGCGGAGCTTTGCGCACGCCTCGGGCACGCCGAGGTGACGGTGCAGGGTGCCGTCGATGACCAGGAGCTGGCTCTGGCCACAGGGCTCGGGTTGCGGTTGGGCCTGGCGGTCACGCTGGTGTCGTCGGGTGTTCTGGCCGCTACACCTTGTCCTTGCTCGGATCCGGTTCTGGATCGCGCGCTGCGGGATGGCGCGTTGATCGACGCGGATCTGTGGTGGCGCATCTATGCACTGGCGCAGACCGCGCTGGCCCCGGACACACCCGTTTCCCGTCGGCACGCCGGGGTCATCATCGTGACCGAGGACGGGACGGTGATCGGCCGCAAAGACAATGACGACGACAGCGACATGAGCCTGCTTGTTCGTGCGCGGGTTGATGCAGAAGGAACCACGACATGATGATCGACGGCTTGCAATGTGGGCATTTTGACCGCGCGGTGTTTCAGGCGCTGCTTGCCGGTGGGGTGCGCGGGGTGGTGAATACCTGCGGGTTCTGGGAAGGCACGGTCGACTCGATGGATCAGATTGCCAAGTGGCGCGATCTGGTGGCCGAAAACGCCGACATCGCGGCCATCGCCGCGACGGCGGACCAGATCGAGGTCATCGCGGCCTCTGGCCGGCTTGCCATCATCATGGGGTTTCAGAACGCAAATCTGTTTGAGGGTCGCATCCGGTTTGTCGAACTGTTCGCGGAACTGGGCGTGCGGGTCGTGCAGTTGACCTACAACAACCAGAACGACCTTGCTGGCAGTTGCTACGAGGCCGAAGACAGCGGTCTGGCGCGCTATGGCCGTCAGGTGATCCTGGAGATGAATCGCGCGGGGATTCTGGTGGATTGCAGCCATGTCGGCGATCGGTCCACACTGATGGCGATCGAGGTGTCGGAAAAGCCCATCGCAGTCACCCATGCCAACGTTGACAGCCTGTTCCCGCACAAGCGCAACAAGACGGACGACGTGCTGCGCGCCTTGGGTCAAAGCGGGGGGGTCATCGGCTGCGCGACGTACCGCAACATCACCGGCGACGACTACTGCGCATCGGTCGAGGCCTGGTGCGGGATGGTGGCGCGCACGGTTGATATTGCAGGTATCGACAGCGTCGCCATCGGCACTGACCGTAGCCACAACTTTACCGCACCCGACTATGCCTGGATGCGCACCGGGCGTTGGACGCGCGGCGTTGACTTCGGTGCCGCCAGTGCCGCGCGTCCGGGCAAGGCGCCACCACCCGACTGGTTCACATCGGTCGAAGATATCGCTGTGGTGCCCCAAGGCCTGCGGGCCGTCGGATTTTCCCAAGACGAGGTTGCCAAGATCACCCATGGCAACTGGCTGCGCCTTTACCGCGAAACGTTCCGCCCGGCTTGACCGATCAGAAACGGAAACCACACCAGAGAGGATTTGCACATGACGCGTCTGACCACATCCACACCCCTGCGCGGCGGTTTGAATCGCCGGCGTTTTCTTGTGGCCACCGGCGGCGCCTTGGCCGCGGGTCTTGCAGCGCCCGGCGTCCTGAGCGCGCAAGACAAGGTGCTTTATGTCAATTCATGGGGCGGGCCTTGGCTGGATGCCGCGCGCGCCAACCTGTTCGACCCCTTTACTGCGGAAACCGGCATCAAGATCGAAGCCATTTCGCCGGTGTCTTTTGCCAAGCTGGCGGCGCAGGTCCAGACCGGGGTCTATGAGTTCGACGTGACCACGCAGGGCGGTGGTGAACTGATCCGGGCCAATCAGGCTGGGATTATCGAAACGATGGACGAATCCTATCCCGGTGGCGTGTTTGAAAACGGGATCGGGTCCCATGCGTTTGCCACGGTGCTGGCATGGCGTTCGGACAAATACCGCGAAGCGCCGAAAAGCTGGGCTGACTTTTGGGATGTGGAACGCTTTCCCGGGCCGCGCAGCCTGCAAACGGTATGCGGCGCGCGTTCTGCCAATAGCGCTGCTGGCCGATGGCGTTCCGATGGATCAGCTTTACCCGCTGGATCTGGAGCGAGCTTTTGCTTCGCTGGACCGGATCAAGGACCACATCACGGTGTGGTGGACTGCGGGGGCACAATCCACGCAACTGCTGCGCGACGGCGAAGTCGATATGATCGGCATCTGGCATGGCCGCTATTTTGAGGCCGAAAAAGCCGGGGCGCCGGTGGGCATGACATGGAACCAAGGCGAACAGGAACGCGCCTACTGGGTGATCGCAAAAAACACGCCCAATCTGGAGGCTGCGCGGCAATTCGTCAGCTTTGTCACGTCGGGGGGGCCGCTGGCCGGTTTTGCATCACAGGCGGACTATGGCCCGCTCAACCCGGCGGCGCTTGCACAGATCACGGATGACCAAGCCGTGCGCATGCCGACCCATCCGGCCAACTATGCCCAGACCTTCGAGCAGGACATGATCAATTTTGGCGGGGACATCGCCGAAGTGACTGAACGGTTCGAAGAATGGATCCTCGGCTAAGAGGGGCAAAGTTATGGCCACATTTTCAAATCTGACCGACCGGC
>JAUSPL010000129.1 GCA_030656535.1 Gemmobacter sp. | reverse complement strand
CACGCTGGCCGAACGGATGCGGGCCGGGGGAGCCGGGATTCCCGGCTTCTTCACCAAGACCGGCGTGGGCACCGTCATCGCCGAAGGCAAGGACGTCAAGGTGTTCAATGGACAGGAGTATATCCTGGAAACCGGCATCGTGGCCGACCTGTCCATCGTAAAGGCATGGAAGGCCGACCCGTCGGGTAACCTTTTGTTCCGCAAGACCGCGCGCAACTTCAACCCGCCAGCAGCAACATGCGGCAAGATCTGTGTGGTTGAGGTCGAAGAAATCGTGCCGCTTGGGTCATTGGACCCCGACACCATCCACCTGCCCGGCATCTATGTGCACCGCATCATTCAAGGGCAGCACGAGAAGCGCATTGAAAACCGCACCACGCGCAAACGGGAGGCTGTGTGACATGGCTTGGGATCGCAATCAGATGGCTGCCCGGGCGGCACAGGAACTTCAGGACGGCTGGTACGTCAACCTTGGCATCGGCATCCCGACCCTTGTGTCCAACTATATCCCTGAGGGGATCACCGTGACCTTGCAGTCGGAAAACGGCATGCTGGGTATGGGTCCGTTTCCCTATGAGGGTGAAGAAGACCCCGACATGATCAACGCAGGCAAGCAGACCATCACCGAACTGCCCCAGACAGCGTATTTCGATTCGACGCAAAGCTTTGCGATGATCCGCGGCGGCAAGATTGCGATGGCGATCCTTGGCGGCATGGAAGTGTCGGAAACCGGAGATCTGGCGAACTGGATGGTTCCGGGCAAGCTGGTCAAGGGTATGGGCGGCGCGATGGATCTGGTTGCCGGAGTTGGTCGCGTGGTCGTCGTCATGGACCACACCTCCAAGCACGGGGATTCCAAGGTGCTGAAATCCTGCACTTTGCCGCTGACCGGCAAAGCTGTGGTCGACCGGATCATCACGAACATGGGCGTGTTCGATGTGGTCCCTGGCGGGCTCAAGCTGCTGGAGTGCGCTGAAGGGGTCACCGAGGCCGAACTGCGCGCCGCGACCGAGGCAACCATCGTCAATTGACCTGACGATATCCCAAAAATCGGCTCCGCCCGACCAAGGCGGGGCCGGTTCGCGTTCAAATTACCAAGAACACCGCTTGCGGCACTGGGATCGCGGATACCATACTTGGGCTATCCGCGTGCCAGATACGTCGCTGCATCTGCATTGGTCGCCCGTATCACGCCGCTCCGCGCAGCATCGCCGCGAAACTGGCGATCCGGTCACAGGCATCGGCGGTCCTTGAATCCGACTGGCTTAGCGCAAGGCGCAGCCAACCGCCAAGCGCTGCGCCGAAACTTTCGCCCGGCATCGCAGCAACCCCTACGGTGTCCAGCAAAGACAGCGCAAACCCTGTGCCGGTCATGCCAGTCGCGCGCACGTCCAGCAGAGCAAACATCCCCGCCTCGGGCACATGCACCCGCAACCCCGCGACCCCATCCAGACGGTCACGGATCAGATCCGCCCGCCGGGAAAACCGCGCCACCATACCCGCAGCAACCGGCGATGGCACCGACACCGCCGTTGCCGTCATGTCGGCGATAAACGGCTGATTTCCGAACAGTATGGTTTCTGACAGCGGCAAAAGCCGGGCCGAGAACGCCTCGGGGCCTACACACCACCCGGACCGGAATCCCGGCGCGGCATGGGATTTCGAAATGGACGAAGCCACCACAACCCGATCCGAAAACTCGGGATAATCCAGCGGTGACGCGAAATCGGTGCCCTCGAACACCAGATCTTCATAGACCTCGTCGCATACGACCCAAAGATCATGCGCCACTGCCAGCTGCCCGATTGCCACAATATCGGCACGCCGCAGCACTGCGCCGGTCGGGTTGTGCGGCGAGTTCAGGAAAATGACCTTGGTGCGCGGCGTAAGGCGCGCCGCAAGGTCCTTGGCCTGCATGCGAAAGCCATGCGCCGGGTCCAGAGGAACCGGCACCACCGTCGCGCCCGTGGACCGTATCAGGCCCTCGTAGGTCGCATACATCGGGTCGCCGATAAGCACCTCGTCGCCAGTCTCGACCAGCGCAGTCAAAGTGGCATACAGAGTGGTCTGCGTGCCGGGGAAACACATGATCTGCCCAGGCGTAATTTTCCGCCCCCGGCGCGCGCTGTACCGCTGTGCCAAGGCGTTAAGCAAGCCGGCCTCACCCTGCCCGTTTGAATATCCCGTCCGGCCTGCCCGCATCGCCCGCTGTGCTACATCCATCAGCACTTCGGGCGTCGGGACATCGGGCTCACCGATGGTCAGTTCGATGATGTCGCGGCCTGAAGCAGACAGCGCCCTGGCCCTTGCGTGGACGGCCCATTTCGCGCCGCCCATACCAGCCAGCCGATCGGTGATGGATGCGTATCTCATACTATCTCCTCAGAACAATCCGGCCCAAGGCACCGGCAATGCCCCGGCCAGAACCCATCATCCTTCGCTTACCGACTGAAAGGCAAGGGCAAGAAAGCTCTGCAAGTCTGATCCGAACCCGCATCATGCCGCCGATCAGTCACTTCAATCGGCCCCAGAAGGCAAGAGGCCCCGCTTGGTAAAGTGCTGACACGTCCGGTCAAACACATACATGGTGCAGAGGAACCCCACTCTGAGGTCTGCCCCCGCGCGCTGACCATTCTCGTACGCGCCACCTGACCTTACGCGGGATCGTCAGTCACAGCGTTCAGATCAAAGTGAATTTTCGCGCAATAGTTCCGTCGTTCGCAAGGTCCAGTACGACAGCACATCCGGCAAGACCGCGCCCCAGAAGCCCATTGTCGAAGCCCAGGGCGGTCCAAGTCAAAGCGCCGCGCAAACGGGTTGGCCAGCGGAAATCAATCTGTCTGACCAACGCTCACCCATGCGAAGTGGACCCCGAAATCGACGGGGTCCGCAGGCCGACGAACAGTGATCAACCGGATCCAGGCTGAACTGTCAATTGTCCAACGCATCCCTGCGCGATTGAGATGCCATGATGGGGCGACCTTGCGCCGACCTTTGGAACACACGTCCGCGCCCGCCTCATTGGTCTCAGCCCCCGTCGCGCATGGCGGTGTCAAAGTACCGCGTCAGAGGCTCGGTCAGATAGGCCAAGGGTGTATGTTTGCCGGTCTTGATGAAAGTATCGGCCGGCATCCCCGGGATCAGCACCTGACCTTTAGACAGCTTGGACATTTCCGCATTGGGCAGAACAACTTCCACGCGATAATATGACCGGCCTGTCTGCGCTTCTGAAAATGCATCAGGCGATACCCGTGTCACCTGTCCAATAAGATCAGGCGTTTCGCGCATGTCAAAGGCGCTGAAGCGCAAAATGACGTCCTGACCCACATAGACCTCATTCACGTTCCTCGGTTCTACTTGCGCCTCAATGACCAAAGGACGGTCCTGCGGCACAATATGCATCAAGGCCTCCGCAGCGCGAACCACAGACCGCGGCCCAAACAGGCGAAGGTCGTACAGCACGCCCGACACCGGCGCGCGAATATCCATGCGCTCCAGTTGGGTCTGCAACGCGCTGCGTCGCTCTGCCGCCTCCATCTCGTTGAACTGAAGATCGCGCAGGACGGAAATCGCCTCTTCGCGTCGCTTTGAATACAGGCGCAGTTCCTGAATGTTC
>JAUSPL010000128.1 GCA_030656535.1 Gemmobacter sp. | reverse complement strand
GACGCTGGCGCTGGCGTTTCTGGCACCTCATGTGGTCAAGCTGGCGCTGATCTTTGGTCCGCGGGAATATTTCGCGCTGATGGTGCTGGCGTTTGTCACGGTGTCGGCGGCCTTTGGCGAAAGCGCGTTGCGCGGGCTGACATCGCTGTTCATCGGTCTTGCGCTGGCGGTGATCGGTATCGACCAGTTGACCGGGCAGGCGCGGTTGTCGTTCGATGTGCCCCAACTGCTGGACGGGATCGAGGTGACAACGCTGGCCGTCGCCATGTTTGCGTTGGGCGAGGCCCTGTTCGTTGCGGCGCAGGGGGCAGGCAGTCAGGCGGGTGTGGTTGCCGTCACGGGGGCGATCCGCATGACCGCCTCTGACTGGCGGCGGTCCTGGCCTGCGTGGCTGCGCGGGACTGCCATCGGGTTTCCCATCGGGTCGATGCCCGCGGGCGGGGCAGATATCGCGTCCTTTCTATCTTATGCTGCGGAACGGCGGTCCACCAAACACCCCGAGGAATTCGGTCACGGCGCAATCGAGGGCGTTGCGGGCCCCGAGGCCGCCAACAACGCAGCTGCGGCTGGCACGCTGGTGCCCTTGTTGACGCTGGGTCTGCCGACCACGGCCACCGCAGCGATCATGCTGGCAGGGTTTCAGCAATTCGGCCTGCAACCCGGGCCGCTGCTGTTCATCACCGCGCCGCAACTGGTTTGGGGGCTGATCGCCAGTCTGCTGGTCGCAAACGTCATGCTGCTGGTGCTGAACCTGCCGCTGATCCGGTTCTGGATCTTGCTTTTGCGCATTCCCAGGCCATGGCTTTACGCAGGAATTCTGGTGTTCGCCACGCTGGGCACCTTGGGGGTCAACCCATCGCCAGTCGAGCTGACCATGTTGGTGATCTTTGGGGTACTGGGCTATCTGATGCGGCTGTTTCGCTATCCCATCGCGCCGGTTGTGGTGGGGCTGATCCTTGGCCCTATGGCTGAACAGCAGTTGCGCCGTGCACTGGCCATATCGCAGGGCGATTGGACGACGCTGGTGTCCAGCCCCATCGCGGCCGGTTTGCTGGGGTTGGCGGCGTTGGCGTTCATCTTGCCGATGATTTTGCGCGCGCGCGGCAAGGGCGACACCCTGGCGCAGATTGCCGGGGATGAGGACTGACATGCAAACCGGCCGATGGCTGACGGGACAAACGCAGATTGCACAAACGCAGACCGGGGCCTGACAGAGCGCATAAATCAAAAGGCCCGGTCCAACAGGTCCGGGCCTTTTGACGTTTCCGCGTGGTGCGGCCTCAGCCTTGCAGCGTCCGCACGCCATAGCCTTCGCCACGGGCCTTCATCGCGGCAACCGCCGAGATGCTGGCCGCAGCCGTGGTGAAATACGGGATCTTGTCATACAGCGCGACGGCGCGGATGTCGCGGCTGTCGCTGACCGCTTGTGCGCCTTCGGTGGTGTTCATGACCAGCGCGATGGCGCCGTCTTTCAACAGGTCAACGATGTTCGGGCGGCCTTCATAGACCTTGTTGACCGGCGTCGATTTGATCCCTTGCGCCGACAACCAGCTAGCCGTGCCCCGGGTGGCGACGATTTCAAACCCCATGGCAACCAGATCGCGGGTTGCGGTGGCCAGCGCGTCGGACTTGTCGGCGTCCTTGACCGACAAGAAAACGCTGCCAGACTCGGGAAGCATGGTGCCGGCCCCCATCTGTGCCTTCAGGAACGCAAGCGCGAATGTGCGGTCCCAGCCCATCACCTCGCCGGTGGACCGCATTTCTGGTCCAAGCAGCGTATCGACGCCGGGGAAGCGGGCGAACGGCAACACGGCCTCTTTGACGCTGAACCAAGGGGTGTGCGGATCAGCCAGCGTCATCGGGTCAGCCAGCGGCAACGGCGTGTCAGGGCCGACACCCGCGGGATAGGGCGGGCGCATCGGGAAGGACGCCAGCTTTTCGCCAGCCATAAGTCGGGCGGCGATCGACGCAATCGCGCTATCGGTGGCCTTGGCGACAAACGGCACGGTGCGCGACGCGCGCGGGTTGACCTCCAGCACATAGATCGTGCCGTCCTTGACCGCGAATTGCACGTTCATCAGCCCGACCACGTTCAGCGCCAGCGCCATCTGCACGGTCTGCCGCTTCAGCTCGGCCACGATTTCATCCGACAGCGAATGTGGCGGCAGGCAGCAGGCGCTGTCGCCCGAGTGAACGCCGGCTTCTTCGATATGTTCCATGATGCCCGCGACATGGACGTCGGTCCCGTCGCACAGGGCATCAACGTCCACCTCGATCGCGCCCGACAGATAGCTGTCCAGCAAGACCGGGCTGTCGCCCGACACCTGCACCGCCGTGCGGATATACCGTTCCAGCTGCGCGTCATCGCGGACGATTTCCATCGCGCGGCCCCCCAGCACAAAAGACGGGCGGATCACCAGCGGATAGCCAACCTGACCGGCAATCGCGAAGGCCTCGTCGCGCGACCGGGCGATGCCGTTGACGGGTTGTTTCAGCCCTAGCTTGTGCAGCAGTTGCTGGAACCGCTCGCGGTCTTCGGCCAGGTCGATGGCGTCGGGGGTGGTGCCAAGGATCGGAATACCTTCGTCGTGCAGGGCGTTGGCCAGTTTCAGAGGGGTCTGGCCGCCAAACTGCACGATCACACCGTGCAAGGTGCCGTTGTCTTGTTCAACCCGCAGGATTTCCAGCACATGTTCCAGCGTCAGCGGCTCAAAATACAGGCGGTCCGAGGTGTCATAGTCGGTCGACACGGTTTCCGGGTTGCAGTTGATCATGATCGTCTCGTAGCCCGCCGCTGTCAGCGCATAGCAGGCATGGACGCAGCAATAGTCGAACTCGATCCCTTGCCCGATCCGGTTCGGACCACCGCCAAGAATGACGACCTTTTTCTTGTCCGACGGCCGGGCTTCGCATTCCACATCGCCCATCGCGGGGGATTCGTAGGTGGAGTACATGTAGGGCGTCTGCGCCTCGAATTCCGCGCCGCAGGTGTCGATGCGCTTGAACACGGCTTGCACACCCAGATTGCGGCGGGCCCGGCGGACCTGACCTTCGTCGCGCCCGGTCAGATGCGCCAGCCGGGCATCGGTGAAGCCGAACATCTTGAGGCGGCGCAGTCCCGGGGCGGTTACCGGCAGGCCGTCGCGGCGGATTTCGGCCTCGACGTCGACGATTTCGCGGATGCGGCACAAAAACCAAGGGTCGAACGCGGTGGCGGTCTGAATGTCGTCATTGCTCAGCCCGAAACGCATGGCCTGCGCGATCACGCGGATGCGGTCTGGTGTGGCGCGCGACAGGGCCTTGATGATCGCGGCCTTGTCCGGCGCGCCGGGAATGTCGATTTCGTCAAACCCGGTCAGCCCCGTTTCCAGGGACGCCAGCGCCTTTTGCAGCGACTCGTGGATGGTGCGGCCAATGGCCATTGCCTCGCCGACCGATTTCATCGCGGTGGTCAGCAGAGGTTCCGAGCCGGGGAATTTTTCAAACGCAAAGCGCGGGATTTTCGTGACGACATAGTCGATGGTCGGCTCAAAGCTGGCGGGCGTGACCTTGGTGATGTCATTGTCCAGCTCGTCCAGCGTATAGCCGACCGCCAGTTTTGCGGCGATCTTGGCGATGGGAAAGCCTGTGGCCTTGGACGCCAGCGCAGAGGACCGCGACACCCGTGGGTTCATCTCGATCACCACCATGCGGCCATCCGCCGGGTTGATCGCCCATTGGACGTTGGACCCGCCGGTTTCCACCCCGATTTCACGCAAGACGGCAATGCTGCCGTTGCGCATGATCTGGTATTCCTTGTCTGTCAGGGTCAGCGCAGGGGCTACGGTGATGCTGTCGCCGGTATGCACGCCCATCGGATCGACGTTTTCGATGGCACAGACGATGATGGCGTTGTCGGCGCGGTCACGCACCACCTCCATCTCGAATTCTTTCCAGCCCAGCAGCGATT
>JAUSPL010000123.1 GCA_030656535.1 Gemmobacter sp. | reverse complement strand
GACGCTGTCGCCTCTACCCCCCCCGCCCAGGCAGAGCGGTAGCCCAAGGATTTCATCAACGGGATGGTGAACTGGCCGGTGGGGACGACGTTTGCGTCACCCGATCCCGAGATCGTGCCCATCAGACCGGATGAGATGACCGACACCTTGGCCGCGCCGCCGATCTTGTGACCCACCAACCCAAGCGACACGTCAGTGAACAGTTTGATCATCCCTGCCTTTTCAAGAAAGGCACCAAACAGGATGAACAAGAAGATATAGGTCGACGACACATACGTCGGGATGCCGTAGATGCCCTCGGTGCCATAGGCCATATGCTCGATCACCTGGGCGAAATCATAGCCGCGATGGTCAAACGGGGGCGGCAGGTACTGCCCCAAAAGGCAATAGGCAAGGAACAATCCGGCAATGACCGGAAGGGCCGGACCCATCGTGACCCAGGCAGCGGCAAAGACAAGGATCAGAGCCAGGACCCCGATGATGATATCACGCTGCAACGGGTCACCGGCGCGCATTAGCAGCTCTGTATATTCGACCCACTGATAAAGCGCGACCGCGACCGCAGCCGCTGCCAACACATAAGCGACGGCCCTGACCGAAGCTGGGGCATGCCGGGCCACTGCAGTCAACGGAAAGGCAAGCAGGCCCAGAAACCCAACGTGCAATGCCCGGACGACCTGGCTCGGGAAATCAACGATATGTGCCGCTGTCGCGATCTGGAACACCGAAAACACCAGCGCGATCCAGAACAGCACCCGGCCAGGGGTGCCGGGTGGAAAGCCGGCGGCATGGGGGTCATAGCTGGGAGGCAAGGTTTTGGTCATCTGGGGATCCCTGCAATGGGTGTTCGGGTCAGTGGTGAAGACAGGAAAAGGGGGCAGCCTGACCCCCTTTGCGCATAAGCCAATTCCTCCCCGTATCAGCTTTTGGGATCGATGAAACCAAAGGTTGATGCGGGCACGGACGGCTGGACTTTGACAAGGCGAACGGGGGCGCCAGATGCGCCCCCGGTTGCCTTACATCATGCCTTTTTCCTTGTAGAACCGCTCGGCACCGGGATGCAGCGGGATCGGCATCCCATCCAGCGCGCCTTCAAGCGTGATTGAGCGCGCTGCGGCGTGGGCTGCAACCAGGTCCGGCAGGTGTTCAAACATCTGCTTGGTCATCTGGTAGGCGGTTTCTTCGGACACATCTTCATGGGTCACAAGAAAGTTCACCACGGCGACGGTCGGCACGTCCTCGGTCTGGCCATCATAGGTGCCTGCGGGGATGGTGGCGGCGATGTAGGGCGCACCCAGCGTTTCCGCGACTGCAGCCGGCACAGCCACGACGTTGATCGCAACCGAAGTCGCAAGATCCTTGATCGAAGCAACGCCAAGACCCGCCGATTGCAGGGTGGCATCAAGCTGACGGTTCTTGATCAGTTCCACCGACTCTGCGAATGGCAGGTATTCGGCTTTCGACAGATCCGTGTAAGACATTCCCGCCGCTTCAAAGATCGCGCGGGCGTTCAGTTCGGTCCCTGACTTTGCAGCGCCGACCGACAGGCCCTTGCCCTTCATGCCTTCCAGCGTGGTGATACCGCTTTCCTTGGACGCAACGATCTGGATGTAGTTCGGGTAAATGGCTGCGATGCCGCGCAGTTTGTTCAGCGGGGTCTTGAACCCGAGATCGGCGTTGCCTTCCCAGGCAAGCTTGACGCTGTCACCCAGCGCAAGCGCGATTTCGCCCTTGCCTTGTTGCAGCAGGTTCAGGTTTTCAACCGATGCCTTGGTCGCCTGGACCTGGGGACGGGCACCTTCGATGTTCTCGCCATAGATTTTGCTCAGCGCGACGCCGATCGGGTAATAAACGCCCGAGGTACCGCCTGTCAGGATGTTGATGAATTCGGCCCGCGCGGGCGCGGCAAAGGTCAGTGCTGTCGCAGCAACCGCAGCAAGCCCAAAGGATTTGGCGATCAGGGTCATGGTTGGGATCCTCCCGTTAGAATTGATGTTAGCGCCGCGCCATTGGTCGTCCGGCGGCACCTGTCGTAATCGTTCGCAGATGCGCGTGCGAATTTCAACGCCCGTGGTCCGAACCATGGCCGCCCTCTTGTCGCGCAGTCGGGATTTTCGCGGAAATCATGCGTTTTATGCCCGCAACATGATCGTCGCTGGCTGTCATCACATCTGCGACAAGGGCACGCGCAGCGTCCATCAGCGTCTCTGGTGGCACAATACGGTCAATCAGGCCGAAGGTCAGCGCCTCTTGGGCAGAGATCTTTTGCCCTGCCATCAAGATCATCTTGGACCGCGCGGGTCCGATCAGCGCAGTCATCCGCGGGGGATCTGACGGTTGCGGCAGAAAGCCCAGCTTCATCACCGGATAAAAGAACTTGGCGTCTGGAACCGCGATGCGCAGATCGCATGCCAGCGCCATACCCATTGCGCCACCGGCCAAGGTGCCGTTCAACGCGGCGATCGTTAGACAGGGCAACGCGGCCAGCGCCCCCGAAAGCTGTTCCCAGACCGGATGAGTGGCAAGACCCGCGCGGGCCTGATCCAGATCCGCCCCTGCGGAAAAGACTCGGCCATTGCCGGTCAGGATCAGCGCCCGGACACCCTCGGATGCGGCCCGGCTTGCGATCCCGGCAAGGTCGCCAAGCATGGCTGTCGTCAGCGAATTCGCCTTGTCCGCACGATCAATCGTGACAATCCAAAGCGCGCCTTCGACGTCCAGCCGGATCATGCGATCAAGCCGATGCTGCGGCGGATGTTGTCATCGCGCAACGATACCTCGTTGCCCAGAAAGGCATCGCCACCCGGACCACACATCCACAAAAGTGCCTTGGCCGGCCATTCGGCGGGGATATGAACCGACCAGTCCAGTTGGCTGACCGGGTTGATGCCGCTGGCCTTGATCGCGGCCTGCATGTCGGTGGCGACCGTGCCGGGTGAGAGCGACAGGACGCGCACACCCGCCGGGCCCGCCTCCAGATGTGCCGCGCGGGTCAACATGTAAGCGCCGGCCTTGGACGAACAATAGGCGCTCCAGGCCTCCAGCGGGTTGTGGGCGGCCCCTGACCCGACCGTGATGATCGTGCCCGCCCCGCTCGCGATCATGCCGGGCAACACGGCGCGCATCCCGTGGAACACGCCGGTCAGGTTGATATCGACGGCACTCGCCCATTCGGCAGGATCGGCGGTCGCGATACGTGCTATGGCCCCGATGACCCCCGCGTTGTTGATCAACACCGATACAGGGCCGAAATCGGCCTCGGCGCGCGCGATGGCCGTCGACAGCGCGGCGAAATCCGTGACGTCACAGGGGATGGCCATGGCGTTTGGCCCTA
>JAUSPL010000122.1 GCA_030656535.1 Gemmobacter sp. | reverse complement strand
GCGATCGAGTGCAACGCCCTGTCGCTGTGATCCGAGCCGCGCGGCGCGGGGACGCTTTCCCTCGCGCCGCGCCCCACTTTCCCTGTTCGCAAAGGCCAATGGATGCTGCGCTTTGTCGTCAGACGGCTGCTTTTACTGGTGCCGGTCCTGTTTGGCCTGACGGTGATGATGTTCATCATCGCCCGCTTGCTGCCCGGCGATCCCGTCGGCCTTGCCGCCGGTCCCAACGCCACACAAGCCGAGATCGCCGCCTATGCGGCAGAGTTCGGCATGGATCAGCCGCTGATCGTGCAATACTGGACCTATGCCACCGGGTTGCTACAAGGCGATTTCGGGCGGTCCATCTTTACCCGCCGTGCGGTGCTGGATGACCTGATCGCCTATCTGCCCGCGACGTTGGAACTGGTGTTTGCGGCCATGGCATTTGCCATTCTGGTCGGCATCCCCGCGGGCCTTGCGGCGGCGGTCTGGCGCAACCGATGGCCCGACTATGCCGGGCGGGTTGCGGCACTGGCCGCCATTTCGATGCCACGGTTCTTCTTGGGCCTGTTGTTGCAACTGACCTTTGCAATGTGGCTCTACATGCTGCCGCTGGGTGGCCGGTTTCCGATCATTCTTGATCCGCCGCCGTTCGTGACCGGATTCCTGACGCTGGACGCGCTGTTTGCGGGCGACCTGGAGGCGTTCTATACCGCCTGGCGCCACCTTGCGCTGCCTGCGCTGGCCATGAGCCTGTCGCCGCTGGCCACCATCATGCGGATGATGCGCGCCTCCACCATCGAGGTCTTGCAGCAAGACTATGTGATGACAGCCCGCGCGCTGGGCCTGCCGCCGCGGCTGATCGTGTTCAAATATGTCGCCAAGAACGCAGTGTCGGCCACGCTGACGGTGATCGGACTTTACTTCGGCTGGTTGCTGGGTGGCACCGTGTTGGTGGAAACCGTGTTCGACTGGCCGGGCATCGGTCTTTACGCCACATCCGCCATCGTGTCGCAGGACTTCATGCCGGTGATCGGCGTCGCGCTGGTGATCGGGCTGTTGTTCGTGCTGGTCAATCTGCTTGTCGACGTCCTGTACGGCGTCATCAACCCAAAGGTGCGCAACGGATGACCGACATTCCCGCCCCCCCGATCGTGCAAGAAAGCGCGCGCAGCCTGTCCATGCGCCGCGCCTTGTTCCGGTTTCGCCAAAGCCATCTGTCCATGCTGGGCGCGGCCCTCGTTATCCTTGTGCTGGTGATTGCCGTGCTGGGGCCGTGGATCGCGCCCTACCCCGACCACGTCGCGGGTGGCGTCGATACCGCGAACCGGTTCAAGCCTCCGTCCTGGGGAAATCCGTTCGGCACCAATGAGCTGGGACAAGATGTCCTGAGCCTTGTTCTGGCAGGCACCCGCGTTTCGGTGTTGGCGGGCTTGGGTGTCGTGGTGATCGGCACGCTGGTCGGCACGCTGGCCGGCGCGGTCGCGGGGTTCGCGGGCGGCTGGTGGGATGAGATCCTGATGCGGATATCAGACCTTAAACTGACCGTGCCGGGGCTGATCCTTGCGATGGCGGTGGCTGCGGCCCTGGGGCCGGGCATCGTCAACATGGTGATCGCGATTTCCCTTTCCTGGTGGCCCGGATACGCCCGGTTGGTACGCGGCGAGGTTCTGGCCAAGAAAGAGGAGGTGTTCGTCACCGCCGCCCGCGCAATCGGTGCAAGCCCCGCGCGCATCCTGTTTCGGCACATCCTGCCCAATATCGTGTCACCCATCGTGGTCAAGATGTCACTGGATATGGGGTTTGCGATCCTGACTGTTGCATCGCTGGGCTTCATCGGCATCGGGGTCCGACCGCCGACGCCGGAATGGGGAACGCTGTTGTCGGTGTCCCGCAGCTACATGCCCGATTTCTGGTGGACCGCCATGTTCCCCGGCCTTGCGATGTTCGTGGCGATCTTTGGATTCAACCTTTTGGGGGACGGGCTGCGTGATGTGCTTGACCCGCGGGCGCGGCGCTGATGGCACTTCTGGATATACGCGATCTGCATCTGTCAATGCGCAGCTTTGACGGCGCAGCCCATGTGCTGAACGGGATCAATCTGACCGTCAATCGGCGCGAAGTCTGGGGTCTGGTCGGCGAGACCGGCTGCGGCAAGTCGTTGACCGGGCTGTCGGTGTCACGGCTGGTGCCGGAACCGCCGGGGAAATACCTTGCCGGGCAAATCCTGTTCGAAGGCGAAGACCTGTTGCAGCGGTCCGAGGTCCAGATGCAAGCGCTGCGGGGCACGCGGATCGGGATGATCTTTCAAGACCCCACCACCAACCTGAACCCGGCGTTTCGCATCGGTACGCAACTTGTTGATGTGGCCTTGTCTGCGGGTCGCCGAGACCCTGCGGTGCTGGGTGGGGCGCGGGGCCGTGGTGCGCGCCGTGCGGCCGAGGCGCTGGCAGTCGCAATGCTGGACAAGGTCGGGATCCCCGATCCAGCCGCCCGGTTGCAAGACTATCCGCACCAGTTTTCCGGCGGCATGCGGCAAAGGGTTCTGATTGCGATGGCGCTGATCGGGCGGCCCGACCTCTTGATCGCCGATGAACCGACCACCGCGCTGGATGTGTCCGTACAGGCCCAGATCTTGCGGCTGATCCGGGGCATGGTCGATGAATTCGACATGGGGGTGGTGATGATCACCCACAACCTTGGCGTGGTCGCGCAAAGCTGCACCCATGTCGCGGTGATGTATGCCGGCAATATCGTCGAAAGCGGCCCGGTGCGCGCTGTGCTGACGGGCCCGCAGCATCCCTACACGCGGGCCTTGTTGCAGGCGATCCCGACACGCGGGGTCGTGCGTGGTGCGCTGAAGGGGTTGGCGGGGTCGGTTCCGAACCTGATCACCCCGCCTCCGGGGTGCCGCTTTGCCCCACGCTGCACCCGGGCGCAGGCGGCGTGCCGGGCGGGCTTGCCGGAAATGACCGGCACCCAGCACCGCACCGCCTGCCTTTTTCCGGGGGACCGTGATGATTGAGATCGAAAACGTCACCAAGATCTATCCGGGCCGACGCGGCATGTTCGGCGAACAGCCCCCGGTCACGGCCCTGTCGGACGTGTCTTTGTCGGTCCGTCCGGGCGAAAGCTTTGGGTTGGTGGGCGAATCCGGATCGGGCAAGACCACGCTGACCCGATGCATCCTGCGGCTTGAGGCGCCCACTTCGGGGCGTATCCGGTTCGACGGGCATGATTTTGCAACGCTGTCTCCGGCTGCGCTGCGTGCAATGCGGGCCCGGATCCAGATCGTGTTTCAAGACCCCTTTGCCAGCCTCAACCCCCGGATGTCGGTCCACGACATCGTGACCGAACCGATGCTGATCCACCGCGCCACGCTGGGGTTGAACCCACGGGCGCAGACCGAGCGGGCGGCGGAACTGCTGGACCTGGTGGGCCTTGGGCCGCAATATCTGCACCGGTATCCGCATGAGTTTTCGGGCGGTCAACGTCAACGCATCTGCATCGCCCGCGCGCTGGCACCGAACCCGGCCATGGTGCTGCTGGACGAACCGACGTCTGCGCTGGACGTTTCGGTGCAGGCGCAGGTGCTGAACCTTCTGGGCGATCTGCAAACGCGGCTGGGGTTGACCTACCTGTTCATCAGCCACGATCTGGGGGTGATCCGCTATGTCTGTGACCGGATGGCGCTGATCTTGCGTGGCCGGATCGTGGAGCAGGGCGAAACGCAGGCGGTGTTCGAGACCCCCTCCAGCGACTATGCCCGGATGCTGATTTCCGCCATGCCCGAAGTCGCCTTTGACTGAGGTTGCACGCAGATGCCCCGCGATGTAGTCCTTGGGCGCGCCGTCATGATAAATGCTGCGCCCAAAGCGCATATCCTGCAACGCCCTTGTCTGTTGTGCGCTTGCACCATACCTGCATCGCTTGTATCTGATGCCGTCCCCGCTAGAATGGGGATCAACCGCCCACCCCGCGCGCCAACGCGCGCCCGGGGGCCAGCCAGACCGGAGGTCACGCATGTCCTGGACCGATGAGCGCGTTGAGACGCTCAAGAAAATGTGGGCCGAGGGCCAAAGCGCCAGCCAGATCGCCAAGGAACTTGGCGGCGTCACACGCAATGCGGTGATCGGCAAGGTTCACCGCTTGGGTCTGTCCAACCGCCTGCCCGGCGGCGCCAGTGAAGACGTAGCAGAGGTCGCGCCCGAAGTCGTGGCCGGTGCCGCTGATCCGGCACCGCGAGCAGAGCCTCCGCGCGCCGAAACCGCACGCCCTGCCCCGGTTGCCGCCAGCCCGGCGCCTGCCCCGTCCGCTGCACCAGCAGCACCGCAGCCCGCCCCCTTGGCGCCTGTGTTGCGCAAGACCGTGGTTCCCGCCGGGCAGCCCCTGCCGCCCCAGCCGGGCCAGAACGAAATCAGCGCCGAGGTTCTGGCGTCGGTGCGCGAAGTTGAAAAGCGCGCCCGTCGTCTGACCCTGATGGAACTGACCGAACGCACCTGCAAATGGCCGATCGGCGATCCCGCGACGGATGATTTCTGGTTCTGCGGCCTGCCAACCCAGCAAGGCAAACCCTATTGCGATGCCCACGTTGGGGTGGCCTTCCAACCCATGAGTGCCAGACGCGACCGCAGACGTTGATGGCAGGGATTGTCGGCGACACATCAGAGTGATTCGAAATTGACCGATGCGTGGCAGGATATGGATTTAGGCTTGGCCCAAAACCCATTGCGCGCGTTCAATGACAGAGCCCCTTGCGCCACTACGGTGCATTGGGGCGAGGATCTCAGGCCGCTCCGACTGCGCCATCCGCCACCGTCGGACCGGACTGAGTTCAAAGCCACCAGTCCAGACCAAAGCCCGTCGGCCCTGTGCACCACACTTCCCATGCGCGACAGACACAGCTGTCTGGAGAAAGTGTGATGCGGGTTCTGATTGCCGATGACCACGACCTTGTGCGTGAAACGCTGGCTGCGTTCTTGCTGCAAGTCGGTGGCATTACCTCGGTGGGCGTTCGCGACTTTGCCAGCGCGGCCCAGATGATCCGCGACGACGGACCCTTTGATCTGGTCTTGCTGGACTTCAGCATGCCGGGGATGAATGGGCTGAACGGTCTGCGCGCGGCGCTTGAGCTGACAGCGGGAAAACCTGTCGCGCTGATGTCCGGCGTCGCGTCTCGCACGATCGCCGATGCCGCCCTGGAAATGGGCGCTGCCGGGTTCTTGCCCAAGACGCTGTCGGCGAAATCCCTGGCCAACGCCGTGCGCTTCATGGCCATGGGTGAAAAATACGCTCCGGTCGATTTTGCCACCAGCCTTGAGCCAGCGCCACCGCCCCTGATGGCCAAGATGCTGACGATGCGCGAGCTGCAGGTGCTGGAGGGGCTGTGCCAAGGCAAGTCCAACAAGGAAATCGCCCGAGATCTTGATCTGACGGAGCCGACCGTCAAACTTCACATCAAGACATTGTACCGCAAGATCGGTGCCGCAAACCGGACGCAGGCCGCCATGCTAGCGAAGGAGGCCGGCGTTTTCTGATCGTCGGCTGTGTGACTGCACCCTGCCGCCGGAACGGCCTCTTGCCGCGGGCGGCTGTGCGCAGGCCCGCGGCAAGAGGCTTGACCCGGATCAGCCCAACATGCGGTCAGCGCTTGCCTCAAACAGGGTCCGTGCATAATCGGTGGTCATCTTGGCACCGGCCAGGGCCTCGCGGGTCAGTTCTTCCACGGCGCGACCGTGCTGCATGACCAGAACCCGGTCACACATGTGGTCAATCACGGCAAGGTCATGGCTGACCATCAGGAAGGTCAACCCGCGTTCAGCCCGCAACCTGTTCAAAAGATTCAAGGTTTCGGCCTGAACCGAAGCATCCAGCGCGGACGTGGGTTCATCCAGCAACAAGATCTCGGGTTCAAGCATCAATGCGCGGGCAATGGCCACGCGTTGGCGCTGCCCCCCCGACAACTGATGGGGAAAGCGGAACCGGAATGCGGGCGGCAGGCCAACATCGGTCAAGGCCTTGACCACCCTTGCATCCGTATTCCCAAGCCCATGAATGGCCAGAGGCTCTGACAGAGTGCGGTCGATCGTATGACGCGGATGCAAGGACGCGTAAGGGTCTTGGAATACCATCTGGACCTGCGCCGAAAACGCGCGTCCGCGCGGGGTCGGCACCGGCTTGCCGTTGATGCGGATCGTTCCGCCGGAAATCGGAGCAAGCCCGCAGATCGCACGAAGGATGGTCGATTTACCCGACCCAGATTCGCCCACCAACCCATAGGATTCGCGCCTGGCCACCGACAGCGACACGCCCTGCACAGCACGCACGACACGATCACTGGTGTCAAAGGTGACCGACAAGTTGTCGATTTCGATCAGGTTCATTCTGCCCACCCCGCTGCGCGATCAAGGCTTGGCAAAGGCTGGCGCGACCCGCCGATACGCGGCAGGCAATTCAAAAGCCCTTGGGTATAGGGGTGTTTGGCCTGCATCAGGTTGGCCGCCTCCAGTTCCTCGACGACGCGGCCCTTGTACATCACCAGATCCCGTTAGCAATACCGCCCGACCAGTCGAAAGTCGTGGCTGATGAAAATAAGACCCAGGCCACGGGTTTTGACCAGA
>JAUSPL010000121.1 GCA_030656535.1 Gemmobacter sp. | reverse complement strand
TTGTATCGACAGAATCCAGAAGGATGCGGATGGTTGCCTGTCCCGAGGGATCAATTGTCCCGCTGAACGACGCGAATCCGCTGGATTCGACGACTGCTTCATTCTTGACTGACTGGAACCGCAGCGAAGACGCCCCTGGCGCCAAAGTCCAACCCGGCGCGAATCCGGCTTGCTGTTGTGCCTGAACCGGTATCGAACCGGCCAAAAAGATCGCCAGCCCAAGAGCGAAAGTCCCCTGGATCAAACGCCTGATACCTGCGGACATCATCCCGAATCCTCCCGACCAAGGTCATTGTGACATTAAAAGAAGATCCAGCCACAAATATGGCATATATGTAGTCGGCTGTGCGACATTATGCAAAGTAAGGCGGCCGACCTACAGCGACCGCAACAGAACCTTGCTGGATCCGACCGCCGCTGCGATCCGGGTATAGTGGCTGCGACGCCGGTCCGTGCCAGAGGTCGAGCGCAAGAGCAGCGTTTCGGTTTCCTGCAAAACCGCTGCCGCCTGAGCCAACGCCGAAGGCAATGACGCACGGGTGACTGCCACAAGCGGGCGCGACGTGACCGTTCCACCCCTGCTGGCGGTTCCACGCGGCTTTGCGGTGTCCCGGTTATCACGGGCGATCTGACGCAGCTTGGCCGAGGCATCAAGGATTGCGGTGCGCGCCTGCGCGTAATCCCCGACTTGCGGCATCGCGAGTGCGGCCGTTTCCAGCCGCTCGCTCAGACAGTCGACTGTGAATTGATCTTCGGTCAGCGCGGCACAAAACGCGCGTGCGGCCTCCAGACTGTCGACGATGGCCTGCGTCGAGGCATCGGACGCCGTCTGGCCAACCTGAGACTCGGCTTGCGCCTCGGTCGCCGCCCCCATGAATGGTACAAAGGTCATCGGGCTTACCGACACCGGATCGGGCCCGGATTGCACGGGCCCGGACAGCAGCGAAAGGAACGTCACCCCCGCCACGGCAGATACAAACAAGCTGTTCTTCATCGTGCTATCTCCCGAATACATCTGCAAGGGCCCAGCCTACCGAAACGGTCACCCTTCGGCTGTTGCGGGTATCGGTCACGTCATTCACGACGGCATTGAAATAGGTGTTTGGCAAACCGCTAAGGCGAAATCCCGCGCCAAGATCCACAGTCTCGCCCGTCCAGGCCGCGCTGATTGCCAGGTTTTCGGTCAAACCAAGCCCTGCACCAAAAAACACCCCGGACTTGGTGCGGTTGGCCCGCAGGCGCGACCCGACACCCAGCGTAATCATGTATGGGTTATAATCGCGCCCAGCCCCCATCTGCACCTGACCAAACGTGGTCAAGGCGACCTTGACCCCGGGCTTGGACCCGCGCGCTTGACCCCAATTGCCCAAATGATCGACTTCCAGTCCGACATACGTCGGCGTGCGTCCACCTGAGACTTGGCGCGCGGCCTTGATATTGATGTAGCCTGAATCCCCAAAATTGTTGCTGAGCGACGTAGCGACTGCGCTGAACTGCAACCCTATCCCGGTTGCGGGGTTGCCCAGACCAAATCCCAATTCAGATGATCCCTCCGCCCCGCGTCCGACCCCGCCGCGTCGGCTTGTCAAGCTGATCGACCCAAAGACCGTTCCCGATGGCGCTGTTGTCGCCGAGCTTATTCCTTGCAGTGTCAGGTGCTTGCCCTGACCCTGCGCCGAAGCGCTGCCCCAAGGTGCGAAGGCCGTCGCCGCAACAACAGCCACCCCCAACGCAAACCTTTGCAAAGGGGCCGCAACATGAAAACACGTTCTGAAGCTTGGAAAATATGACATCAGAGCCTTCCTGTTCAGCGCATGACAACCGCTGTTCGCATGCACACCACAATAAGCAAATTCGGCTTGGCGATTTCTAGCACGCTGCCGAACAGGTCGGCGCATGTCAACAGGTTAACCTAACGGCATGCGGATAGACAAGGGGACGTGCCCGATCCGCACCGGTCAACGTTCGGCGCAGTGCGGCGTGCACGCCCGACCCCGCTACTGCGCGCCAGGAAAGAACAGTTGCTTGCCGTTTACGGAGAAGCCCGCAATTGCTTGCTGGCCGGCTTCGGACACGACCCAGTCGATGAACTTTTGCCCCTGCTCTGCCTTGACGTGCGGGTGCTTGGCAGGGTTGACCAGAATGATCCCGTAGGGGTTGAACATTACCGGGTCGCCCTCGAACATGATTTCCAGCGCCCCGGGGTTTGCAAAGGACAACCATGTCCCGCGGTCGGCCAGCGCATAGGCGGGCACTTGTGCCGCAGTGTTCAGCGTCGCCCCCATGCCCGACCCTGTAGACAGATACCAAGCCCCGGAAGGCTCGAGTCCCGCCGCTTTCCAAAGTGCCTTTTCCGCAACGTGCGTGCCGCTGTCATCCCCTCGCGACGCGAATGCAACGCCTGACGCGGCAATCGCGGCCATCGCGGCCGCAGCGGTGGCGGCTTCTTTGGTTTTTGCGGGATCGCCCGCGGGGCCTACGATGACAAAATCATTGTACATCACATCAAACCGCTGAACGCCGTAGCCTTCGGCAACAAACTTTTCCTCGGCCGCGCGGGCATGAACGAACACCACATCCGCGTCGCCCCGGCGCCCGGTTTCCAGGGCCTGTCCTGTGCCTTGAGCAATCACGCGGACCTCAATCCCTGTTTCGGTCTGAAACATCGGAAGAATGTGGCCAAACAGGCCAGAGTTTTCGGTAGAGGTCGTCGATGCAACAGTGATGAAGTCCTGTGCTGCTGCCGGAACGGACAGCGCCAAGGCGGACAAAAAGCCGAGAACGGCGGAACGGTATATGGTCATGGGGTATCTCCGATTAGGTCACCAAATCAGGTCGCCGTCCAGAAACGCCCGCGCTTCGGGTGTCGCCGGACCGGCAAAGAAATCCGTAGCCGGGCGGTTTTCAATCAAACGCCCGCGATGCAGAAAGGCCACGTCCTGCGCCAGCCTGCGAGCCTGGCCCAGATTGTGGGTGGTCATGACAATCGTCATCCCTTCGGTTGAAAAAGCCTCTATCATGGCCTCGATTTGCCGCGTGGCATAGGGATCAAGCGCCGCGGAAGGTTCATCCAGAAACAGCACCTCGGGTCGCAGCGCCCAGGCCCGGGCCAAAGCCAACCGTTGTTGTTCTCCCCCCGACAGTCTGCGCGCCGGGGTGTCGGCCATATGTGTCAGCCCAAACCGGTCCAAGGTCGTGGCGACCAGGTCCCGGCGCTGCGGGCGCAACGAACCAGTCAATGCCAACGCATAGTCCAGATTGGCGCGCACCGAACGGCGCAGCAGCACAGGCCGTTGCAACACCATCGCCTGCGCCGCTGGCCGATGGGCCCCATTGGTCCAGATCCGTTGGCCTGATGTCGGGTCGATCAAGCCATGACAGAGCCGCAAAAGCGTGCTCTTGCCCGCGCCGTTCGGCCCCAGCACCACCAGCCGCCGTCCCGGCGCCACGGTCAGATCGATACCCTGCAGCAACGTGACTCCGCGCAAGGCAAAGCCTGCACCGATCAGGTACAAAGGCAAGATTGTCGCCGTCAGGGATGGGTCCATTTTCAACCCAGTCTCTCCCGCGCCCATTGCCCCAGACCCCAGGCCGCTGCGTTCAGTGAAAATGTCAGCACCAGCAAGATGATGCCCAACGCCACTGCCAGACCAAGATTGCCGCGACTGGTTTCCAGTGTGATCGCAGATGTCATGGTGCGCGTGTGACCGGCGATATTTCCCCCGACGATCAAAACGGCCCCGACCTCGGCGCTGGCACGGCCAAATCCTGCCATGACCCCGGTCAACAAGCTGACCCGCCCATCCCACAACAGCGTTGGAACCGCCCGCAATCGGCCTGCCCCCAGGCTGTGCAGCTGTTCGCGATACTCGCCCCACAGATCCTCGACCACTGACCGGGTCAATGACACGATGATCGGCAAGATCAGGACCGATTGTGCGATAATCATGGCCGCAGGCGTAAACAACAGCGCCAAAGACCCAAACGGGCCTGACCGCGACAGTAGAAGGTAGATCAGCAACCCGGCCACCACTGGCGGCAACCCCATCAACGCGTTGAATCCGACAATCACCACCGCGCGTCCCGGAAACCGCGCAAGCGCAAGCGCGGCCCCAAGCGGCAAGCCAATCACGCAAGTGATTGCGACCGCGCTCAACGTCACACGCAGGCTCAGCCCGATGATGGCGAACAGCGTG
>JAUSPL010000114.1 GCA_030656535.1 Gemmobacter sp. | reverse complement strand
GCCGGTGTGCTGAATGTGTTCCGCGAGGTTCGGGCGCGGATGGGCCTGACCGCGATCTACATCAGTCACGACCTTGCGCTTGTGCGGTATGTTTGCGAACGGACAATCGTGATGTATCTGGGCCGCATCGTCGAGGATGGCCCGACCGAAGACATCGTCCGCGAACCGCTGCACCCCTACACAAAGGCACTGGTCGCCGCTGTGCCCGTGCCCCATCCGGACCAAAGCCACGCCCCCCTGCCCATTGGCCGCGGCGCCCCCGACAGCCGCAACCCGCCTTCGGGCTGCACCTTTCGGGACCGCTGCCCAGCCGCCCATGCCCGCTGCGCCATCGAGGCGCCCGGCCCGACCCGCGTCGGCGCCCGCCTCGTTCATTGCCACCTTTACGACCGCGCCGAATAAGGAGCGACCATGACTGTTTCGCAAGAACCCGCCGTCTTTCAGACCCCTCACCTGTGCGATCCGATCACGCTGGAAATCATCCAGGGTGCCATCATGGCGGCGCAGCGGGAAATGGAGGCGCTGATCGAGCGTACCGCAATTTCCGCCTTTATCCGCGAGAAAAAGGATTTCTACACCGCCCTGTTCGATGAACGCGGCGTGATGGCCGTTGGGTCGATGGTGCCAATCTTTGGCGACATCACAACGCCGGTGTTTGAGCATTTTCCCATCGAAACGATGCGGCCGGGTGACTTGTACTGGTACAATGACTGCTACGGCAGTTATGGCGCGGTCAGCCATTCCAACGATCAGGTTCTGCTGATGCCGGTGTTCCACGGTGACCGGCTGTGCGCATTTGTGATGTCCTGGGCGCATTTTGCCGACATCGGCGGGATGCGACCGGGGTCAATCAGCCCGGATGCAACCGAGATCTGGCAAGAAGGCATCATTATCCCGCCGACGAAACTGATCGATCAGGGCGTGACGAACGAGGCCGCGCTTGCGATCTTTCACCGCAACTCGCGGTTCCCCGAACAAAGCATGGGCGACATGTCGGCCCTGATGGCCAGCGTGGTGTTGGGGTCGACCCGGGTGGCCGAGATCGTCGAACGGTTCAGCGCCGACGTGGTGTCAGATGCCCTGGCGCAACTTCTGGACCGCACGCGGCGGCTGGTGCGGCGGCGTCTGGCCGAAACGTTCGACTATGGCACCCACAAATTCACCGATGCCATTGACAGCGACGGCCACGGCAACGGGCCGTTTCACCTGCGCTTTGCCATAATCCGCGAAAAAGGCCCGGACGGGCAGGACCGCTTCATCTTTGACGCCACCGAAACCGACGATCAGGCACCAGGCCCGGTCAACCTGCTGATGAACAAATCCATCCCCGGCATGGCGCTGGGGCTGTTCTATCTGGGCGGCGATCCGTCGCAGGTGTGCAACGCAGGCGGCCCGCTGGCACTGGACGAGGTGCGCCTGCGCGAAGGGTCACTGGTCAAACCGCGCTGGCCCGCGCCGCTCGGGATGCGGGGGCTGACCATGATGCGAGTGCTGGCCACGCTGAACGGTCTGGTCAATGCGGCGGGCGGGCAGGCGCCAGCGGCGCACGCAGCCTATGTGGTCGCGTTGATCCGCGGAAAGTATACGGAGAACAATGTTCAGAAACCCTTCTTGCTGGCTGACGGTATCGGGGTCGGCTATGGCGCGCGCGCTTTTGCCGACGGCATGGACGCCGTCTATTTCGTGGCGCAGGAAAACTATCCCGTCGAGTTCACGGAACTGGGCTATCCGGTCCGGTTCATCAACTATGGCATGGTTTGCGACAGCGGCGGCCCGGGCCAGTTCCGGGGCGGTGCGGGGATCTTGCGCGAATATGAAATCCTGGCCGACACCGCCATGCTTGGGGTACGGATCGACGGCGTCGTCAACCCGCCCTGGGGCATCAAGGGTGGCCAGTCAGGCCGCACAGGTCGGGTCATCCTGAACCCCGGCACACCGCATGAGCGCGAGCTGAAACCGCTGTCAGATGGCAACATGTTGAAGATGGGCGATGTGGTGCGGTTCGAAACCGGCGGCGGCGGCGGCTATGGCCACCCCTTCGACCGCGACCCGGAACGTGTGGCAGAGGACGTGCGCGCAGGCATCGTCAGCAAGACTGCTGCCGCCACGGACTACGGCGTTGCCATGACGGGAATGAAGGTAGACCCCGAAGCCACCGCCTGCTTGCGTGCCAATCGTCCTGCCGCCAAGGCCTTTCATCGCGGAGTTTACGTCGATGCCCTCTGACACCGTGACCCATTCCAACCCGCTGGCGGGCCTGACAGTCGCCGTCGATATCGGTGGCACCTTTACCGACGTCGCTTTGATGGACCGCACGACGGGGCGCACATGGCGCGCGAAAACCCCGTCGCGCCCGGACGATCCATCCGAAGCGTTTCTGGCGGGCATTACGCTTGCATTGGCCGATGCCGGCAAGCAGGCGACCGGCCTGACCCAGGTGCTGCACGGCACCACGGTCGCCACGAACATGATCCTGGAAGGCAAGGGCGCCCGGGCCGCGCTGGTGGCAAGCCGGGGCTTCCGGCACGTGCTGGCCATCGGACGGCAGGATATTCCGCGCAAGGCAAACCTGTATAACTGGGTCAAGCCAGAACGCCCCGTTCCTGCGTCCCGCGTGGTAGAGGTAACGGAACGCATCCTTGCCGGCGGAGCCGTGGAAACCCCGCTGGATGAAGCGTCGGTGATTGAAGCCGCCGACGCCTTGCGCGCGATGGAGGTGCAGGCCGTAGCGGTGTGCCTGATGCATTCCTTCGCCAACCCGGTTCACGAATCCCGCGTGGCGCAAATGCTGCGCGACCTGTTGCCGGGTGTCGCAGTCACCGCGTCCTGCGACGTGCTGCCTGTGGTGCGGGAATATGAACGCTCTCTTGCTGCGGTGCTGAACGCCATCGTGATGCCGGGGGTGACGCGCTATGTCGGACGGCTGGAGGATCGCTTGCGCGAAGAAGGCGTGCCCGGACCCTTGTTGCTGATGCAATCGAACGGCGGTGTGGCAGGGGCGGCCAAGATTCGCATGGCCCCCGCGCTGACCGCGCTGTCAGGGCCTGCGGCAGGCGTTGTCGGGGCGGTTGCCGTTGCTGCGGCTTGTGGTGTTTCCGATATCATTACGGTCGATATCGGCGGCACCAGCGCCGACATCGCGCTGATCGCCGACGGCAAGATCGGTTTGACCCAACAAGGCCAGATCGGTGAATGGCCCTTGCCTTTGCCGATGGTGGACATGGTGACCATCGGTGCAGGGGGCGGGTCTTTGGCGCGGGTCGCGGACGGCAAGTTGTCGGTCGGCCCGCAAAGTGCAGGCGCGTTTCCCGGCCCCGCGGCCTATGGCAAGGGCGGGACACAAGCCACCGTCACCGACGCACATGTCGTTCTGGGCCACCTGCCCGCACGCCTGCTGGGCGGTCGCATGGGCCTTGACGCCGACGCCGCACGCCAAGCGGTGCTGAACGAGGTAGCCGCCCCCTTGGGCCTGACCCCCGAGGACGCAGCCCGCGGCATCCTTGCCATCGCCGACAACCATATGGTCGGCGCGGTTCGGGTGGTGTCGGTCGAACGCGGCCACGATCCGCGCGACTTTACCCTTGTGCCGTTCGGCGGGGCAGGCCCTTTGCACGGCTGCGCCTTGGCCGAGCTATTGGGTATTCGTCAGGTTCTGATCCCGCCTGCCCCCGGCATTCTATGCGCCGATGGTCTGCTGGCTGCCGACCTCAAGGCGGAATTCAGTCAGGCCCTGCCCCGCGCGGGTGCCCCGGATGTTGCGTTGGCCACGCCCTACCTGAACGCGCTTGAACAGCAAGCCGACGCATGGTTCGACGCCGAAGGTGTGCCCGCAGTCGACCGCCGGACTGCGCGGGTCGCCCTGCTGCGCTATCGTGGTCAAGGTGCCGAACTGGCCGTTGCATGGACCGACAGCGCCGAAGGCCTGAAGGCGAACTTCAACGCGGCGCACACCGCGCTGTACGGGTTTACCCTGACCGCCCCGATCGAGCTGGTGACGCTGCGGATCGAGGCGACCGGGGCCAGCCATCCCACACCGCCCACCCTTCTGGCGCAAGGCGTCATGCCGGCCACCACCCAGACCATGCGCGTGGCCTTTGCCTCTGGTTCAGCCGAGGTCCCGGTCTTTGACCGCGCAACCATAGGTGCCGGGGCGACCTTTGACGGCCCCGCCATTGTGACCCAGCTGGATACCACGACCTTGGTAGCACCTGGATGGGCGGGCAAAGTCCACCCGTCGGGTGCCATCATTCTGACCCGGGGGACGAAATGACTGATCTTGATCCTGTTCTTGCCTACATCGAGGCCAATCGTGCCAGTTATCTGACGCGGGTGATGGACTATGTCCGCCACCCGTCGATCAGCGCCCATAACATCGGCATTGCCGACGTGGCAGCAATGCTGGTCGAACAGATGAACGGTTTGGGCATGGACGCGCAAACCATCCCGACCGCAGGCCACCCCTTTGTCATCGGGCGCCGCAATGATGCACCCGGCAAGCCTACGGTGCTTTTGTACGGCCATTACGACGTTCAACCCCCCGACCCGCTGGAATTGTGGGACAGTCCGCCATTCGAACCCACCATCCGCAACGGGCGCATCTACGCCCGCGGCATCGGCGACAACAAGGGCCAGCACTTCGCCCAATTGCTGGCAATAGAGGCGCATCTGGCGGTGCATGGTCGCCTGCCGTGCAACGTGATCTTCCTGCTGGAAGGCGAAGAGGAAATCGGGTCCCCCCGCATCGCACAATTCGTGAAGGATCACCGCGATCTGCTGGCCGCCGATCTGGTCGTGACTGCGGACGGGCCGCTGCATCCGTCGGGCCGTGCCATTGTCACCTTTGGCGTGCGGGGCGTGTTCAGCTTTGATCTTGTCGTGCGCACGGGCCGCACCGACGCCCATTCCGGCAACCACGGCGGCACCATGCCGAATGCGATCTGGACGCTGGTGCACCTGCTGGCCAGCATGAAGACGCCGGACGGGCAGATCACCATCGAGGGGCTGCACGACCCCATCGTGGCGCCGTCCAACGCCGAACGTGCGGCGGCAGGCGCGCTGCCTGTCGATATCCCCGGCTACCTGCGCGACATGGGCCTGTCGCAGCTGGACGCACCTGCGGACCGTCCGTTCCATGACCGGCTGATGTTCTACCCGACACTGACCGTCAACGGATTGCACGGTGGCTATGGCGGCCCAGGCAACAAGACCGTGCTGCCCTGTACCGCCATCGCCAAATGCGACATCCGGTTGGTCGAAGGCATGACGCCAGATCAGGTTCTGGCCTGCGTGCGCGCCCATGTCGCCGCCCACGCCCCCGAGGTCGAGGTCGTATCACACGGCGGCATGTTGCCGTCGCGCACCCCGCTGGATACCCCTTACGCCGCACCGATCATCGACGCGATCCGCACCGCGCGGGGCGAAGAGCCGTATCTGTATCCCTCGGTCGGGGGCAGCCTGCCGGACTATGTCTGGACGAAAACCCTGGGTCTGCCTGCCTTTGTTACCCCCTACGCCAATGCCGACGAGGCCAATCACGCCCCGAATGAAAATCTGGAAATCGAGTTGTTTCATGCGGGCATCCGAACCGGGGCTGCCCTTCTGGACAGCCTGGGCAGGATGGAGACACCGAAATGACCCTGACCGTTCTGCACAACGCCCGGATGTTCGACGGGGTGTCCGAGGACATCCTTGAGAACGCGACGGTGGTCATCGAGGGCAATTCCATCCGCGCGATTGGCGAAGATATAACCGGCGACGCGCGGCGCATTGACTGTGGCGGACGCTTCCTGATGCCCGGCCTGATCGACGCGCATTACCACGCCAACACCCCCAGCTATGATTTCTTTGGCACCGACCGTATGCACCCGGCGTTGCTGGCAGCCCATGCCAGCAAACTGCTGACCGGCGCGCTGGACCGTGGCTATACCACCGTGCGCGATGCGGGCGGCGGCGATGTCGGGCTTGCGCAGGCACTTGCGGCAGGGTTGATCGACGGACCCCGGTTCTTCTACCCCGGCAAGGCCCTGACCCAGACCGGCGGGCACGGCGACATGCGCAAGCGGGGCGAACACGACCTGTGCAATTGCGGGGCTTATGCCGGTGTGATCGCCCGCGCGGTCGACGGGCCGGATGAAATGCGCAAGGCCGTCCGCGAAGAGCTGCGCCACGGCGCCACCCAGATCAAGGTGTTCTTGTCAGGCGGCGTGTCAACCGATCTTGCCCCCCTGGACATGCCACACTTCACCGACGCGGAAATCCTTGTGGCCGTAGAAGAGGCAGCCCGCAGAAAACGCTATGTCATGGCGCACTGCCACACCGACGAAGGGGCGTCGCGCTGCGTCGATCTGGGCATTCGCAGCATCGAACATGGCAGTCTGATCGGGGCCGCAACCGCGGCCAAGATCGCGGCGGCGGGGGTCTTTGTGGTACCCACACTGTCGGCAGGTGAACTGATCGGTGCAAATGCCTCGGCGCTTGGCCTGCCCTTGTCGGCCGCGGAAAAGATCATGGCCGTGAACCGCCGCACACTGGAGGCGGTGGAAACCTGCGCCCGCGCCGGGGTCAAACTGGGTCTTGGCTGCGATCTGCATGGCGACCAGTTCTTGCAAACACAGGGCCGCGAACTGATGCTGCGCGGGCAGGTTCAGCGCCCGGTCGATGTATTGCGCTCGGCGACCTCGATCAACGCTGACATCGTGCAAATGACGGGCAAGCTGGGCGTCATCGCGCCGGGTGCGCTGGCAGACCTGATCGTGGTGGACGGTGACCCGATGACCGACTTGTCGGTGTTCGAACACTCGGCACGTACCGTGCGGCTGGTCATCAAAGACGGCCGCATCGCCCGCGACCGGATGCATTAATCCTAACCATGCGATCAGCCGGTATTGGCTGGTCGTCCATGGCGGGCACCCCTATGCGGCCTTGCGTGTCAGCGTGAACGCTGTTCCCCACGGGTCCGCAAAGGTCGACTGACCCGTGCGACCCGTGATCGCGACGTACTGGGCCGGATCTGCCAACAGTTCCAGATCGGCCAGTCCAGTTACCGGGACTGCGCGCGCGTCCGCACCTTGGCTGTTCCACACATTTGCCGCCAGATGATGGTGATAGCCGCCAGCCCCATAGAACGACGCGCCGGGATACCGCGCCATGACCGACAACCCCAGGATATCGCCATAGAACGCCTGGGCCTTGGCCAAATCGCCGACCTGCAAATGAACGTGCCCGATCACCAGACCCTTGGGCGCACCGACCCACGGCCCGCGCGCGTCCCGCGCCAAGGCGTTCAGATCCAGACGCTCGGTTCCCATATTGATATGGCCGTCTGCGTCGTGCCAAGCAGATCGCGGCCGGTCTGCGTAGACCTCGATCCCGTTGCCTTCGGGGTCTGTCAGATAGATCGCTTCGCTGACCAAATGGTCCGACGCGCCTTGCAGCGGAACCCGACTGTCAGAAGCGTGGACAAGCCATTCCGCAAGCGCGGGTCGTGAGGGCATCAGGAACGCGGTGTGAAACAAACCTGCTTCGCGGGGCGAAGCCCGCCGCGCTGCGCGGTCCAACCGCAGCTCAAGCAGCACCCGGTCGCCCGCGCCCAGCCGCACCGCAGTGTCATCAGCCGACACCCGCGACAGGCCAAGCAGCGATTCATAGAACGCCGTCATCCCGGGCATGTCAGACACCGTCAAAGCCACCCGACCGATTTCAATCGGGGCAAACGCCGTGGAAACACTCATCGAACTCTCCTGTTCGGAACATCTTGCTTGGTCCCAAGATGCCCTTTGCCCGGCGGTCGTTCAATTCCGCCAAGTTGCAGATCGATTGTGCGTTGACGCGCCGTAAGGGTAGGCTGTGACGCGCATCGGGTCAGCCAGTCGGCACAGGCCGGCGGATCTGCGGCGCCGCTTCCATCACCAAGGGCAACAGGCCGTGCCCGCCTGCGTCGATCACTGCGAACAACTGGGTTCGCATTCGCGGTTCCCAGAAATCGTTGATGTGCTGCGCACAACCTTGGACGCCGTCATCATGGGGGCGCGACAGCATGAAGGTCGCGATCTGGTTGGCCATGCGGATGATTTTCTCAGCGGACATCAAGCGCCTCTGTTGTCAGACGATCACTGTGTGAATACAGGTCAAACCCATCCTGCCGGGTATTGCAGATCAAGGTAATCCCAAGCTGTTCTGCCAGATCGACGGCACTGGCGGTGGGCGTTGACAGCGCAATCAACACGCCCGCACCCAGTGCGGCAACCTTTTGCACCAGGTCGATCGACACCCGGCTGGTCAGCACCACCGCGCCTTGCGCCTCAATGCCGGACCCCGAGGCCCGCACCAGCGCCCCTGCCAGTTTGTCCAGCGCATTGTGGCGACCGACGTCCTCACGCGCGGCGACCACCGCGCCTGCGGTCCAGAAGGCCGCGCAATGCACGGCACCGCTGCGTCCGCGCAGGCGCTGCACACCAGCCAGTGCGTCGACCGCCTGATGCACCTGCTGCGGTGTCATGTGAAATCCGCTGCGCACCACGGGATCAAGGTCGCGCAGGGCTTGCTCGATACTGTCGATGCCGCAAAGGCCGCAGCCGATCGGCCCTGTCATCGTTCGCCTGCGCGTCGCAAGGCGCACCTGGGCCTGCGGTTTCAACCAGACCTGCACATCCAGTCCGCGCCCTGCGGACACCACTTCGATGCTGTCTATCTCGGACGGGCGTGCAATGCCTTCGGTAAGGGCAAAGCCTGTGGCAAAGTCCACCAGATCATCGGGCGTCGCCATCATCACCGCCTGAGTGGACCCGTTGAAGCTTAGCGCAACCGCCACTTCGTCGGGCAACAGGCGGTCGCCACGTTCCGGACCTTGGGGCCGGAACCGCAGTCGGGGCTGACTGCGCGCGCCTTCCATCATTCTGCCGCAGACAAGATGCGGCGCGACAACGTGGCCTGGGCCGCATAGGTTTCCTGCCAATCGGACGGACCGTTGGATTGCGACACCTGTACGGCTGTCACCTTGTACTCGGGGCAGTTGGTCGCCCAGTCCGAATAGTCGGTGGTGATGACATTGGCCTGCGTATCCGGGTGGTGGAAGGTCGTATAGACCACCCCCGGCGACACCCGGTCGGTCAGCGTTGCACGCAAGGTTGTTTCGCCCGAACGGCTGGCAAGGCGAATCCAGTCATCTTGCTTGATGCCCCGCACTTCTGCATCATGCGGGTGGATTTCCAGCACGTCCTGATCATGCCAGACGACGTTTTCGGTACGCCGGGTCTGCGCCCCGACATTGTATTGCGACAAGATCCGTCCGGTGGTCAGCAACAGCGGGAACCGGGGCCCGGTGCGTTCATCGGTTGCGACATATTCCGTGCGGATGAATTTGCCCCTGCCACGCACAAAACTGTCGATATGCATCAGCGGCGTGCCTTCGGGCGAAGCCTCGTTGCAGGGCCATTGGATCGACCCAAGGGTTTCCAGCCGCTCATACGAAACACCGGCGAAACTGGGGGTCAGGCGGGCGACCTCATCCATGATCTGGCTGGGATGCGTGTAGGACCAGTTGGCCCCCATCGCATTCGCAAACAACTGGGTCACCTCCCAGTCGGCATAGCCGTTCCGGGGGGCCATCACCTTGCGGACACGGTTGATCCGACGCTCGGCGTTGGTAAAGGTGCCGTCCTTTTCCAGAAAGGACGAGCCCGGAAAGAACACATGCGCATAGTTGGCTGTTTCATTCAGGAACAGGTCATGCACGATCACACAATCCATTGCAGCCAACCCGGCCGCCACATGCTTGGTGTCGGGGTCCGACTGCAAGATGTCCTCGCCCTGACAATACAGTCCCCGGAAGGTACCCTCGACCGCCGCATCCAGCATGTTGGGGATGCGCAGCCCCGGCTCATTGTCGATCTGCACGCCCCACAGGCTTTCGAACACCGCGCGGACGTCATCGTTCTTCACATGCCGATAGCCCGGCAGTTCATGCGGGAACGACCCCATGTCACAGGATCCCTGCACGTTGTTTTGCCCGCGCAACGGGTTCACCCCAACGCCCGGTCGCCCGATGTTGCCGGTCAGCATGGCAAGGTTTGCAATCGCAATCACGGTGGTAGAGCCTTGCGAATGCTCGGTCACGCCCAGTCCGTAGTAAATCGCGCCATTTCCACCTTTGGCATACAGGCGTGCAGCCGCGCGGACCTCGTCTGCCTTGACCCCGGTCAGCAACTCTACCGACTCGGGGCTGTGGCGCGGGTCCGATATGAACTCGGCATAGTCTTGAAACTCATCCCAGTCACAGCGGCTGCGGATGAACATTTCGTCAAACAGACCTTCGGTGACGATCACATGCGACAGCGCGGAAACCAGCGCCACATTCGTGCCCGGCCGCAGCGGCAGGTGGTACGCTGCACGCACATGCGGGCTGTCGACCAGATCTATCCGGCGCGGGTCGATCACGATCAGCTTGGCCCCTTGGCGCAGCCGTTTCTTGAGCCTGCTGGCAAAGACCGGGTGCCCGTCGGTCGGGTTCGCGCCGATCACGATCACCACATCGGTGTGTTCGACCGAATCGAAATCCTGCGTCCCGGCACTGGTGCCGAAGGTCTGGCCAAGGCCATAGCCGGTCGGCGAATGGCAGACCCTTGCACAGGTGTCGGTGTTGTTGTTGCGAAACACCGCGCGTGTCAGCTTTTGCACCAGAAAGGTTTCTTCGTTGGTGCACCGGCTGGACGTGATGACCCCGACCGCGTGACGCCCGTGCGTGTCGATGATCCCCTGCATCCGCTTGGCGGCAAAGTCCATTGCCTCGACCCAAGACACCTCTTGCCAAGGGTCGCTGATGGCGTTGCGGATCATCGGTGACAGGATGCGGTCCGTATGACTGGCATAGCCATAGGCGAACCGCCCTTTGACGCAGGAATGACCCCGGTTTGCCTTGCCGTGCTTGTAGGGCACCATGCGCACCAGTTCATCGCCCCGCATTTCCGCCTTGAAACTGCATCCCACCCCGCAATAGGCGCAGGTGGTGATGACCGACCGTTCCGGCGTGCCGATTTCGATGATGGATTTTTCCTGCAAGGTCGCCGTCGGGCAGGCGGCCACGCAGGCCCCGCAAGACACGCAGTCGCTGGTCAAAAAGCTGTCGCCGGTCATCCCGGCCGATACACGGCTGTCAAAGCCACGGCCCTCGATGGTCAGCGCAAAGGTTCCCTGCACCTCTTCGCAGGCCCGCACACAGCGCGAACAGACGATGCATTTGGCCGGATCATAGGTGAAATACGGGTTGCTGTCGTCCTTGGGCATCCACTGCGGATTGGTCTGACCGCTGGTGTCTTTGGGCTTGAAATGCGTGGACAGACCCGCGCCCTGCGGTGCCTGATAGCGAACATCGCGCAGCCCGACTGCACCCGCCATATCCTGCAATTCGCAGTCGCCATTGGCCGAGCACGTCAGGCAATCCAGCGGGTGGTCGCTGATGTAAAGCTCCATCACCCCGCGGCGCAACTGTTTCAGCTTGCTGTTCTGGGTATGGACTTTCAGACCCGGCGCAACGGGCGTGGTGCAAGACGCGGGTGTCCCGTTGCGGCCTTCGATTTCCACCAGACACAACCGGCACGACCCAAAGGCCTCGACGCTGTCGGTGGCGCACAGCTTGGGCACCGAAATCCCGATTTCGGCGGCGGCGCGCATGATGCTGGTGCCTTCCGGCACTGTTACATCGAAACCGTCGATGGTCAGCGTGACCATGGCTGTCGCGCGACTGATCGGCGTTCCCATGTCGCGATCGCCAAAAGCGCCAGATGGCAGGATGAAGTCCTTCATGTCAGACGCCTTTCTTTTGGGACAGCGCATCGGCAACCAACGCGCTGGCATGGCCGTGGCAAGGCCCGTGGGTTTCCTTCAGCAGACCGACGAGTTTCATGTGAAGCTGATCCCCCTGCCGGGCGATCAGATCCAGCCAATGCTGTAGCGGCCCGCCATAGGTCTTTTTGATCGATGGGAAACAGGACGCGGGGCCCTCTGCTGCGCCGTTCATTCTGCGGCCTCGCGCGTGCGCACGAAATCATCCGGAAAATGCGTCAGTGCCGATAGAACCGGATAGGGTGTGAACCCGCCCAGCGCGCACAGCGATCCGGCCTTCATCGTGGCGCACAGATCGGTCAGCAGCGGGATGGCGGAGGCATCGCCCTGCGCGATGCGATCCACGGTTTCCACCCCCCGCACGGCCCCGATCCGGCAAGGCGTGCACTTGCCACAGGATTCAATCGCGCAGAACTCCATCGCAAACCGTGCCTGTTTCAACATGTCAGCGCTGTCATCGAACACGGTCAGACCGGCATGGCCGATCAACCCGTCTTTGCCCGCGAATTCCTCATATCCGAACGGTGTGTCGAACTGTGCCCGTGGGTGGTAGGCGCCCAAGGGGCCCCCAACCTGCACCGCCTTGACGGGCCGCCCGCTGGCCGTGCCGCCCGCGATATCGTCCACGATTTCACCCAGTGTCAGGCCAAAGCCGACCTCGAACAACCCGCCGAACCGAACATTGCCAGCGATTTGCAGCGGAATGGTGCCGCGTGACCGCCCCAGACCAAAGTCGCGATAAAAGGCCGCCCCCCGCGCCATGATGACCGGCACCGAAGCAAGCGAGATCACGTTGTTGACCACCGTTGGCAGACCCATGAACCCCTGCAGCGCGGGCAAGGGGGGTTTTGCCCGCACCACCCCGCGCTTGCCTTCCAGACTGTTCAGCAGGCTGGTTTCCTCGCCGCAGACATAGGCCCCTGCGCCGACCCGCACCTCAAGGTCAAACGCCACGCCAGACCCCAGGACCGACGGCCCCAACAGACGTGTCTGGCGCGCGATATCGACCGCCCGGCGCAACACATCAATTGCGATGGGATACTCGCTGCGCAGGTACACGAACCCGTGCGCCGCCCCGGTCGCCAGACCCGCGATCACCATTCCCTCGATCAAGGTGAACGGGTCGCCTTCGATCAGCATCCGATCGGCAAAGGTGGCGCTGTCGCCCTCATCAGCGTTGCACACGATGAACTTGCGGTCGCCCGGTGCGTCGCTGACGGTTTTCCACTTGATGCCGGTTGGAAACCCCGCACCGCCCCTGCCCCGCAGCCCGCTGTCGGTGACCTCTTGCACGATGCCAGCCCGGTCCATCCCCAGAGCACGGCGCAACCCGACCAGACCACCCTGAAGTTCATAATCCGCCATCGACAAGGGGTCGATCACGCCGACACGGGCAAAGGTCAGCCGGGTTTGTCCCAGCATCCACGGCAACTGATCCACCGGGCCGACCGATTTTGCGTGCGCTGCGCCGGCCAACGCCGCGTCAAACATCGTGGCCACATCAGCAGGCGTCATTGGCCCGAACCCGTGCCGGACCCCGCCCAATTCCACCTCGACCAAGGGTTCCAGCCAGACCATTCCGCGCGACCCATTGCGCACAATCGTCACCGTGATGCCCCGACGCGACGCCTCGGCATGGAGCGCCGCGGCGACGTCATCCGCACCCAGCGCAACCGCAGC
>JAUSPL010000107.1 GCA_030656535.1 Gemmobacter sp. | reverse complement strand
TCAAGGCCCGTCACCCCGGTATTCCGGTGATCGCGTTCCCGCGCGAGGCAGGGGATGGCTATATCGGCTTTGCACAGGCCACCGGGGCCGATTGCGTGGCCATCGACAATTCGGTCAGCGCTGATTGGGCGGCGGCCCATGTCCAGGTGGACGGATGCGTCCAGGGGAACCTGGACCCGCGACACATGGTCACTGGCGGACAGGCGCTGATTGATGAAACCCGCCGCATCGTAAAGGCGTTTTCCAAGGGGCCGCATATCTTCAACCTTGGCCACGGAATCACCCCTGACGCAAATCCTGACAACGTCGCGTTGATGATCGAAACCATTCGCAACGGCTGATCTGTGGCTGATCTGTGACTGATCCGTCCGACGTCATCACAGGCGCTCTGGGGCGGGTTTGCGCACAAGCATGAATTGGGGGGCTAGCCCCCTTCGGCCATGATTGCGGGCTCGCGGCGGGCGTAACACCGCGACCGTGGACAAATGCGGCACGACGTCCCGATGGGCTGCGCTGCCGCAGTGCTGTCATCTGGCAAGATCAGCATATAGGCCCGCAGAATAGGCGGCGCGTCAAAGCCTTCGGGATAGGCGGGTTGGCAAAAGGCATAGGTCAGGAAACGCTTGGCGGTGCGCCCGGCCATTTCCACCCGCGCACGAACCGGCACCGCAGGGCGCGACAGCGCCAGATACAGCGGCCACAACGGGCAAGCCGCGCCAAAGCGGGGCAGCGCAAACCCCGCCAACGGTTTGCGCGACACCAAGGTGCCGGAACCGTCGCAAACCACAAGCCCGATGGCACCGGCTTCGGCAGGCAAACACGCAAGCCGGCGGAACACCGCAGCCGGGTCCACGCCAAACCGCTTGGCAAGCCGTCCGGGGTCAATGTCGCCCTGTGCGATGGCATCCATCAGCGGGGCAAGCGGCAGGCTGACCGCATCCTGCGCATATGTGGTCAGCCAGTCGCGGGCCATGTGCCGGGCCGCCTGACTGGCAAGGTCGACCGCCCCGCCGATCAGTATCTCGGGCGCGATCCCGCGTTCAAGTTCGGGCAAGTGCCAGCCTTTTGCGTCCAGCCATGCCTCAAGCTCTTCTTGCGGCGCGGCGATCCCGGTTTCTTCGGCGGCCACACCGTCCAGATACCCGACCAGCGCCTCTGCACCAGCCGAAAGCCGGGTGCTGTCATCGGCCAGATTGCGCTGAAACCGTTCGCGCCAATCGGGTTCTATGTCGGGCGTATCGGCGAGAATTGCGGCTGTTGATCGCACCGAGGCCGCCGCTGACAGCAGTTCGTGCAACGAGGCCGACAGGTGCGGGTCATGGCTCATCCGGTCGCTCAGTGATTCCAGCGATCGCTCCATCTGGGCAATCCGGTCTTGCTGGGCGATGACCAGGGCCGCCCAACCGGGGAACCGGCCGGCAAAGTCCTCGGCGCGGTCAGCTTCGGGGCCGGGGCCGGCTGCGGCTGCGGCTTCACGCAGGCGATCGACAATCGCGCTTTGAGTGGCACCCGTCAACGTGGCAAGATCGACCCTGATCGCCTGCGCGAGCCGTGTCAGCAGATCACCCGCCACCCGGCGGCGATTGTGTTCGATGAGGTTCAGATAAGACGCCGAGATCCCGGCAGCCTGTGCAAGTTCGGCCTGCCGCAGTCCGGCAAGGATGCGGTGTTCACGGATCCTGCTGCCTATCAGCGCAGTCATCGGCATGGACGGTCCTCTTTAATGCCCAGCTTACGCTCATTCCTTGTCCACGTCACGCCCGCCTCTTTCCATGTCCGCCCCTGCCGCCTATAACCCAACCGACAAAAGCGAACGGAGCCGCCGATGCGCAAGGCCACCATAACCCGAAAAACCGCCGAAACCGATATCACCGTCACGGTGGGGCTGGACGGCACGGGCCGCTATGACAACGCGACTGGCGTGGGGTTCTTTGACCACATGCTGGATCAGCTTGCGCGGCATTCCCTGATCGACATGACGATCAATGCGTCCGGCGATCTGCACATCGACGACCACCACACTGTCGAGGACGTCGGTATTGCCTTGGGTCAAGCCCTGATCAAGGCGTTGGGCGACAAGCGCGGCATCCGGCGCTATGGGTCTTGCATCCTGCCGATGGATGATGCCCGCGTCACGGCGGCGCTGGATCTGTCGGGTCGGCCATACCTTGTCTGGGACCTCAACTTTCCAACCCAGAAGATCGGGACGTTCGACACCGAACTGGTGCGCGAGTTTTTTCAGGCGCTGTCCAGCCATGGCGGCATCACCTTGCATGTCACCCAAGGTGCCGGTTTCAACAGCCACCATATCGCCGAGGCCGCCTTCAAGGCCGTCGCCCGCGCGCTGCGTGATGCGGTTGAAACCGACCCGCGCAAGGCGGATGACATCCCGTCAACCAAGGGAACACTGTGACGCCCTGACGTTGCAGCCAGACCCGTTTCCACCGCCGAACGCTTTCGCGCGTCAACCCGCGCCAGAGGTCGACGATTCTGCCCGAAAGGTCCCGTCATGCTGACCGTGCTTGTTGATTACGACAGCGGCAATCTTCACTCGGCCGAAAAGGCATTTCAGCGCATGGCGGTCGAGGTCGGCGGCGGCGATGTTCTGGTGTCGTCGCACCCGGAAGACGTGGCCCGGGCCGACCGCGTGGTCTTGCCGGGCGACGGGGCGTTCCCGGCGTGTCGTCAGGCCTTGTCAGACCACGTCGGTCTGTACGAGGCGATCCGCGATGCAGTCACGGTCCGCGCCGTGCCGTTCTTGGGTATCTGTGTGGGCATGCAGATGCTGGCGACCTGGGGCCGGGAATATCACGACACTCAGGGCTTTGGCTGGATCGGTGGCGAGGTGACCCGTATCGTGCCGTCCAACCCCAGTTTCAAGGTGCCGCACATGGGCTGGAACGATCTGGTGATCGACAGCGCCCATCCGGTTCTGGATGGCATAGCCACCGGCGATCACGCCTACTTTGTCCATTCCTACCAGTTTCGGACCGAGAACCCGGCGCATCTTTTGGCGCATGTCGATTACGCCGGGCCGATTACGGCCATCGTTGGTCGCGACACCATTGTCGGAACCCAGTTCCACCCCGAAAAGTCCCAGGCGACGGGGCTGCGCCTGATCGGGAATTTCCTGCGTTGGCGTCCCTAGACGCACCTTGGCGGCGCATGTTCAACGACGCGCCCTGTGCCACCCGATGTGTCGATCTGTTCCGCTCTGTTCAGGCGGCACCAACCGCCTGCCCGTTCTCCCTTGTCGGGTGTGCTTGAAGCAGCCCACTGACAACGGCGCGCGCGCGTTGCCGATGCGTCGTGCCAGAGCCGGTCCGGCGGCTGCGGCCTATTTTACCCGCGCCTAGGTCTGTTTCGAACAGATAAGCCCGCCCGCCACACATCCCGCCAACCGCAAACTGTCGCCCGACAATTCGATCTTGCCTGTGTAAATCTTGTTGTTGGACGGTCGCCAGACCTGACCGGCATATTTGCCACCGCCCTGCGGCTGCATGTCGATCACCAGCTTTTTCCCGACGTTTTCCGATTGGTATTCCGCAGTCCCCCGGAAGCTCCGTTTGATCACGCCACAGATCGCCGCGCCGCAAGGTGCCATTTCGACATGGGCATAAGCGCCGTCGTCCTCTTGGGTTTTCCACGTGCCCAGCACCGGGTCGGCCACTGCCGGTCCTGCCAAGGCTATCAAGGCTGCGACAACTGCGAATTTCATGATTTCCCCTCCCAAGGCGCGGTTCAGTGCCGCGATGGACGAAGCATTATCCTGTGCCGGGATTCAGGCAAGGGTGACGTGGCGGATGCCCCGTACGGCTTGCCGTCGGCGCGGTCACATGGCACACAGCCCCCAGTTTGAACAGGAGCCCGAAATGATCCTTTTCCCCGCTATCGACCTGAAGGATGGTCAATGCGTGCGCTTGTTGCGCGGTGCAATGGATCATGCGACCGTGTTCAATGACGATCCCGCAGCACAGGCCGCGGCGTTTCAGGCGGCAGGGTGCGAATGGATCCACCTTGTCGATCTGAACGGCGCTTTTGCGGGGACCCCGGTCAATGCGGCTGCGGTTGAATCGATCCTGTCGCGCGTCACTGTGCCGTGTCAGCTTGGGGGCGGCATTCGCGATATGGCGACCATTGCGACCTGGCTGGACCGGGGTCTTGCGCGGGTGATCCTGGGCACGGTGGCCGTGGAGGACCCTGATCTTGTGCGGCTGGCCGCACGCGAATACCCCGGTCGCGTGGCTGTCGGCATCGACGCCCGCAACGGACGGGTCGCGACCAAAGGTTGGGCGACGGAAACAGATATTCTGGTCACTGACCTTGCCCGCAGCTTTGAGGATGCGGGTGTGGCCGCCATCATCTATACCGACATCAACCGCGACGGTGCCATGCAGGGCCCCAACATCGAGGCGACCGAGGCGCTGGCCCGCGCCGTGTCCATTCCGGTGATTGCCAGCGGCGGGGTGTCGTCGATCGCCGATCTGATCGCACTACGCGATACTGGCGTGATTGCCGGGGCGATTTCCGGTCGGGCGCTTTACGACGGCGCGATTGATCTGACTCAGGCACTGGCGGTGTTGCAGCGCTGACCCCTGAAAAGGGGTCCGGTGCGGTCAGAACAGGATCGCGTCGGTCAGGTCGTTGGCCACGATGCCTTGCAGCACGATCAAGGTGGCGAATTCCGGACTGCTGGGGTCCGACAGGTACAAAAGCTCGGTGTTTGTACCGACTTGGCGTATGTCCGCCAAAGCAGCGAGGCTGAGAGGGTTGAACGGGGCGAACTGCATCCGGTCTGTCCCGATCTCGAAATCCTGCACCACGACGCGACCTATGCCTTCGCCAAAAATGAACCGGTCCGCCCCTGCGCCCCCCGCAACCACACCGTCCACCGGCGTTCCGACGGAAACCTCGATCACGTCATCGCCGTCGCCCAAGGCAATGCGTGTAAACGCGCTTTGCACCCAGACAAGGTCATTGCCAGCCCCCATGTTCAGCACCGCGCCAGAGGTGTCGTTGTACCATCCGCGCAGAAAGGCAAAGTCGTCGCCATCCCCCATCAAGACCGCGCCGCCGCCCTCCATCGTCACCCGGTCATTGCCCGCACCCGCCAGGATGACGTTCCCGTCCAGCGTCGATTCATTATAGATCTCATCGTCGCCCGCCCCGGCGTCGATGCGCCCGCCGCGACTGCCGATGAACAGCAGATCGGCGCCATCGCTCAGCGTGGCCGCCACGTTTTCGGCGTAGACTGACAGGGTTTGGGCCCCACTTTGGGCCAGGACACTGGTGTTGTCAGCGTGGACCGTCAAGCGGTTGTCGCTGGTCAGGATCACACGCTCGAACCCCTGTACGACCGAGGCCCCGGGAAACGGAACATAGTCGGGGGCCTCCAGATGCAGATTGATGCCGCCCGTCATCACCAGGGTGTCCCGCCCCACGCCGCCGTTCAGTTGCGCATAGGGTTCGACCAGCATGCCGGTCGCGGCATTGCGCAGTGTCAGGATGTCATCGCCGGCACCCCCGGTCACGCTACCGCCCAATGAGATATCGAGGCTGATGCGGTCGTTGCCCGCGCCCCCGTCCACCTGCACGGAAATATCACCGTAGATCGGAGTCGCCGCCCAGAACATGATGATGTCGTCACCCGCGCCCCCCATCGCGGTACCAGCGCCCAAGCGGATGATATCGTTGCCCGCGCCGCCATAGGCCACCGTTGCCTGAGTGCCGGTCCCCTGATCGATCAGAACATCATCACCCGATCCGCCATAAAGGCTGTCCGCGCCATCCGAGCCAAGCAATGTGTCGTCGCCATCCTGGCCGGCAAGGCTGTCGCGCCCTGCACCACCGACAACAAGATCATTGCCCGTGCCGCCATGCAGCGTGTCGTTGCCACCACCGCCGCCCAGATGGTCGTCGTCGTCACCTCCCAGGATCTGGTCGTCGCCTTCGCCGCCATAGAGCAGGTCCAGACCGACGCCCCCTGACAAGAAGTCGTCGCCGTCGTTTCCACGCAGGCTGTCGTGGCCCGCATCGCCCGACAGCCGGTCCTGATCCCGACCACCGTTCAACACGTCATCGCCATCGCCGCCCAAAAGCAGGTCGTCGCCGTTATTTCCATTCAGGCTGTCGTTTCCGCCTCCGCCGATCAGTGTGTCGTTGCCGCCCATGGCAAGCAGCGTGTCGGCCTGGCTGCCGCCGACAAGCAGGCTGGGTCCGGTGCGATTGGGATCTGCGATGAAGTTGGCATGGGTTTCTGACCCAAGGACGACCTCAAATCCACTGATCTTGCCCAGAAACAGCCGCCGCCCACCGTAAAGATTCACGTCTCCTTCATAGGCGCGAAAATCCAGTGTGTCGGTGCCGCCGCCACCATACAAGAATACCCTGCCCGGAAAGTCCTCAAATCGCACCGTATCATCACCACCGCCCAGATAGACCCGAGTGTACGGGCGGTTCGCCAGGACCACGTCATTGCCTTCGGACAGGATCAAGGTCTGGATGCTGAAATAGTGGTCGGCTTCACCGGGCCGCTGAACCCTCTGTGCCGCAAGGTCGACAAATACGGGTGTTGTGCTGCCCGCATAGCTGAGCGTGTCCCAGTCGGGGCCGCCGTAGAATTCGTTATTTCCGCCGCCGGCCCCGTACAGCGTGTCCTCACCTGCGCCACCGTCAAGGATATCATCCCCCGCATAGCCCGCCAGCCTGTCGTTTCCGTCAAAGCCGCGCAATATGTCATCGCCGTCCGTGCCGCGCAGATCATCTGATCCCGCCGTGCCCCAGATCACAGCTTGCGTGATCTGATTGGTGGGCAGCGCCGGTTGATTGACGGGCAGGGTGGAATTGGGGGCGGGGGCAAGGTCTTGGGCAATCGGCATGATGACGAGTGTTCCTTTTGGTATGGGCCCATGAGGCCAACAGCAACACGCTAAAATCAGCACAGTGTATCCGTTCGTGACCCTGTGGTTGTCAATGGATTGCACGCGAGTCGCGACGATGCAGCATTCAGCACCTGATACATCCGGGGCAATCCGCTATCCGGGCAGGCGTGGTCCGGTCGTACATTCCTTGGGTTTCACGGCGGGTTCGTAGGGAAATCGTGCGATCAAGTTTGCCCGCGTGGGGGCTTTCACAAAGTCCCGCAGCGCGGGCTGGACGGTTGGACCGTGCATAGGCGGGCGGTGGAACCTGTGCACGGGGCTTGCGCCCCCGGCTTGGGTGGGTCAGAAGGGACCGCAATCGGAGGGCATGCGATGCTGAAAACCCGTATCATTCCCTGTCTTGATGTCGCCGACGGTCGGGTGGTCAAGGGTGTGAATTTTGCCGATTTGCGTGACGCGGGCGACCCCGTCGAGGCGGCCCGTGCCTATGACGCGGCGGGCGCGGACGAGCTGTGCTTTCTGGATATTCATGCCACCCATGAAAACCGGGGCACCATGTTCGATCTGGTGACCCGCACCGCGGAACAGTGCTTCATGCCTTTGACCGTCGGGGGCGGTGTGCGCACGACGCAGGATGTGCGCGCATTGTTGCTGGCGGGCGCGGACAAGGTGTCCTTCAATTCCGCCGCCGTCGCCGATCCCGATGTGGTGGCCCGCGCCGCCGACCATTTCGGATCGCAGTGCATCGTGGTTGCCATCGACGCCAAGACCGTCGCGCCGGGTCAATGGCAGATTTTCACCCATGGCGGGCGCAAGGCCACCGGCATTGACGCGGTCGAGTTTGCGCGAACCGTGGCCGCCAAGGGCGCGGGCGAGATACTGTTGACCAGCATGGACCGTGATGGTACCCGCGCCGGGTTCAATTTGCCCCTGACCCGCGCCATCGTCGACGCCGTGGGCATTCCGGTCATCGCAAGCGGCGGGGTTGGCAATCTGGACCATCTGGTGGAAGGGGTCACCATTGGCGGTGCCTCGGCGGTGCTGGCGGCCTCGATCTTTCATTTTGGTGATTTCACAATCGCCCAGGCCAAGGCCCATATGGCCACAGCCGGCATCCCGATTCGTTTGACATAACGAGGCTGACATGACCGCTTTGGAGCGTCTTGCTGCAACCATTGCCTCTCGAAAGGGTGCTGACCCCTCTACCAGTTGGACGGCCAAGCTTCTGGCACTGGGTCCAGAAAAGTGTGCCGAGAAATTCGGCGAAGAAGCCATCGAGGCGATCATCGAGGCCGTCAAGGGTGACCGGGCGCGACTGACTGCCGAGGCAGCGGATGTGATCTATCACCTGATGGTCATGCTGGCTGCCCGCGATGTGACGCTGGATGATGTCTTGGACGAACTTGACCGGCGTGACGGGACCAGCGGCATCGCAGAAAAGGAATCCCGCCGATGAACCCGGCGCATGACGCGCTGCTTTCGCAGGTCCTGGAGGCCTACGGCCATACCGACACCGCGGCTTGGCTTGCCAGCAGCCAGTGGCAAGGGGCCAATAACCCGCTGCCCGAACTGTCGCTTTTGAGCGGCCTTTTGACAGCCCTGACCAAATCGCAGGCCACCAATCCTGACCGGGGCATGCCTTTCCAGCGCGCCAACGCCGCAATGGAGGTGGCACGTGATGCGATTGCGGGCGGTGATAGCAATGGTGCGTCCTTTGCCCTGAGTCTGCTGGACGCTTTTCCGCGTCTGCCTCCAGCCGCTGCCATTTTGCGCAAGCGGATTGACGCGATGGGCGACGCGGCACCCGGTGCCGCGCGGGATATGTCGCAGGCCATGCGCGCGCTTGGCTGGAACCGCGCCCCGGAGTCGATCAGCGATACCTTGCAATCCCTGGACCCAGAGCGGCTGCAACTGCATCTGGGACCGGTCGATGAAAAGCTGATCTCGTCGATCTATGACATGAGGGGCGATGCCGGCATGTCCAAGGCCGAGTTTCGTCAACGCGCCTTGTATGGCAGGGCAGCCGGGATATTTCTTAGGACGATGGTGGTTTTGCTGCGCCGCGCCAGGCGCGACCCGGATCAGGCTGCCGAGGCCGACCGTATTTTTCGGCAACTGGACGCAATTGCCGGTCACGTCGACGACCGGGCGATTCGTGACCGTTTGGCGGCGGGCCTGGGCACGATGGCGGTGTCTTTGCACACATCGTTTCTGCGCTTTCTGCGCTGGCGGGTGGAACAGATTGATGTGCCACGTCTGGTCGTTGCATCGAACGCGCGCGAGGCGTCAAATTGGGGTCGGCACGCCGTGTTCCAGACCCGGGGCGACTTGGGGACTGGTTTGCTGCGTGCGGCCAAGCTGGTCCGGTCCGAGCCACGCTTTGTCGTCATCGCGCCCGACGGGAAGTTTGGCGAAAGCTCTGCCTCTATCGAGATTGGTGGGCGCAAGGTGCACATGAGCATGGGGGCCGCGTATCTGGCGTACAAGGGGCGCGCCGATACTGTGTTTCACTATAGCAGGATGGTTGCCGGGCGGGTCGAGTTCACTCAGACCCCCGGGCCGGTCTGGCAAGACGGCATGCTGCGCGAAGACTGGGACGCCGAATGGGTACCGTTCTTGCGCATGATGGTTGAAAGCGTCGTGTTCGGCCAGCCCGAGTGTATGGGACTGTCGGGCGGAATGTGGGACGATTTTGCCACCTAGGCGATCCGCAGTCGTCATCGGTCAAAAGGCACCTTCAGGTATTGGCAGGCTTTGGTCTTGGGTGCATCAGGCCAATTGCGCGCTGCTTGCAAAGGTTCTGGCGGCGACGGCATCCATCGCCTCTTTTATCTCGTGCACGGCTGTCGCAGCCATTGACCGAAAAACCATCACCGCGATCCCGTCCCCCGTACGGATCAGGATGACCGGCATGTGATTGAGCAGGCTGCGGGCTGCCGCCCCGGCCCCGAAAGCTGCCGGGCGCAGGTCCAGCGGCACCAATCGGGCCAGCGCGGCCTCGGCCTGCGGTCCTTGCAGCCGCAAGCAGGCCCAGCCGTCGGACTGATCGGTAAGCGCCGCACAGGCCGCCAGGGCGTCCGTCGGCGCAGCGCCGATCATGAACGCCTGTCCACGTCCGGTCCAAACCATCTGGCTGGCCTTGCCGCTGACCACGCTGTTGGGTTCAGGAAAGGTCAGGCCCAGCGGTTTCAGCGCCTTGGTGACGGCCTTGTCTTGCCCGACAAAAGGGGCGACCGACGTGATCGGACCGACGCCGTCTTCAGACAGGGTGATACCGCCGCTGGTCAGCGGCAGATGCAGACCGGCGCATGGCGACTTTGAAATCAGGTTAGGCACGCAGCTTCTCCCCTTTTGGGTCAACGAACACCGGGTCGCAGACGTCGCACAGAATGTCGATCTTTCGCAGATGATCGACCAGACGCACCATCTCGCCCACCCGTGCGCGGCCGTTTTTCAGGAACCCGAGTCCCAGCCACGTCCCCAGCGTCGGCGAGTACCCGACCGAGGTGACGTAGCCCTGATCGGTTTCGCGTTTGACGTCCGCGCCGGGCGTGAACAGGTGCGCCCCCGCCGTAAGCACCTTGGACGCATCGACCGGGCGCAGGCCGACCAGCTGCTCGCGGTCTTCGCCGGTGAGGCCGGGGCGCTGGCTGGCGACCTTGCCGATACAGTCTTTTTTCACGGACACCATCTTTTGCATGCCGATATCAAAGGCAGTGGTCCGGCCATGGATCTCGGAATGGGTTATCAGGCCCTTTTCGATCCGCAGCACGTTCAGCGCCTCCATCCCGTAGGGACCACCGCCCATCGTTTCGGCCCGTGCGACCAGATCCCGGAACAATGAATCGCCATACCGCGCCGGAACCGCGATTTCATACCCTTGCTCGCCCGAGAACGAGATGCGGAACAGCCGCGCCTGCGTGCCCGCCACCGACACCGGGCCACACCCCATGAAGGGAAAGGCCTCTGGCTGCAGCGGGCTGTCCAACACCGAATTCAGCAGGTCGCGCGCCCGTGGCCCTGCGACGGCGAACTGTGCCCAGCTTTCGGTGACGGAGATCGTGCGCACGTCCCATGTCGGGCAGAAGGCCTGCTGTACGAAATCCAGATGCCGCATGACCGGACCTGCTGCTGCCGTGGTCGTGGTCATCACGAAATGGGTTTCACCCAGCCGGGCCGATGTGCCGTCGTCCATCACGAACCCGTCTTCGCGCAGCATCAACCCATAGCGAACGCGGCCCACCGCCAGCGTCGAAAAGGTGTTGCTGTAGACCAGATCCAGGAACCTGGCGGCATCGGCACCCTGAATGTCGATCTTGCCCAGGGTCGACACGTCGCAGATGCCGACCGTCTGGCGGACCATTGCCACCTCTCGGTCGCAGGATTCGCGCCACGTCGGCTCTTCGGGCTTGGGGAAATAGCTGGGCCGATACCAATAGCCCGCCTCGATCATCGGCGCGCGGCGGTCAACGCTGGCGGCATGCGAGGTGGTAAAGCGTTGTGGCGCAAAGCCCTCGGCCCTGCCACCAGCACCCATCGCCGCAATCGAGACGGGTGTATAGGGTGGGCGGAAGGTCGTGGTGCCGGTCTGCGGAATGCCGCGTCCGGTGGCGTCAGCCAGCACGGCCAGCGCCCCGACCGACGAGGTCTTGCCCTGATCCGGGGCCATGCCTTGCGTGGTATAGCGTTTCATGTGCTCGACGCTGGCAAAGTTTTCTTGCGCGGCCAGTTTGACGTCCTTTACGGTCACATCATTTGCAAAATCGAGCCAGGCTCTGCCCTTGCCCTCGACCGACCAAAGGGGGGTTATGGCGTAGTGCCCGTCCTCGGCGCGCGGCACGGTTGGGGCCGCGCCCGTCAGGCCAAGGTCGGACAGCGCGGCAATCGCGGCCTGCACGCCATGTTCCAGACAGCCAGCCGTTGAAAATACACCCGCCGCAGCGCCAGCCACCGACAGGCCCGGCACCGCACCGGGTGCCGGCACAAAGGCCGCGATGTCGGGGTTCCAAACGGGACGCCCGTTCATGTGGCAGGTCAGATGCACCGCCGGGTTCCAGCCGCCGGAGACTGCAAGTGTATCGACCGACAGGGTCTGATCGCGATTGCCGTGCCGGATGGTGATCTGCCGCAACCCGCGGCGTCCCTTGGTGCCGGTGACGACCGCGCCGCGATAGGTCTGGAAATCCCCCGCTGGTGCGGCATCGTCACGCGAGTCGATGATCGCGGCCACATCGACCCCGGCCTCGGCCAGGGTGCGGGCGGTGGCATGCGCGCTGTCGTTGTTGCCGAACACGGCGACGCGCTGGCCGGGGGTGACGCCGTAGCGGTTGACATAGGCGCGCACAGCGCCCGCCATCAAGATACCGGGACGGTCGTTCATCGGAAAGGCGATGGGCCGTTCCAGCGCGCCAGCGGCCAAGATCGCGCGACGGGCGGTAATGCGCCAGAAACATTCGCGCGGCAGGTCTCCAAGGTTGGATTTGTGCAAGCCCACACGTTCCAGCGCACCGTAAACGCCGTGGTCATAGGCGCCCGTGACGCTGGTGCGCGGCATCAGCCGCACGTTGGGCAACGCCGTCAGTTCCGCGACAATCCCCGCTGCCCACAGGTGCCCGGGCTGGCCGTCCACCTCGGGTTGATCGGCCAGCAGGCGCCCGCCCATGCGGGTATCCTCATCCGCCAGAATCACATCCGCACCCGCCCGCGCCGCGACCAAGGCCGCCATCAGACCCGCAGGACCCGCGCCAATCACCAGCAGATCGCAAAACGCATAGGCCTTTTCATAACGGGCCTCGTCATGTTTGCCCGACAGGCTGCCCAGCCCCGCCGCGCGGCGGATCAGCGGCTCATAGACACGTTCCCACAAGGCGCGCGGCCACATGAACGTCTTGTAGTAGAACCCGGCAGACAGGAATGGCGCCATCAGGTCATTGACCGCCAGAACATCCAGCCCCAGCGCGGGCCAGCGGTTCTGGCTTTGCGCGGCCAGACCGTCGTACAATTCCTGCACCGTTGCACGGACGTTTGGCGTCTGTTGCGCGCCATCCATGATTTCGACAAGGGCGTTGGGTTCTTCGGACCCTGCGGTCAGAACCCCGCGCGGCCTGTGATACTTGAAGCTGCGTGCGACCATGCGCACATCATTGGCCATCAAGGCCGAGGCCAGCGTGTCGCCGGGATGTCCGCGATATTCCACCCCGTCAAAGGTGAACCGCAAGGTTGAGCTGCGGTCGATCAGACCCTTGCCATCGATCCTCATGTCCGCACCCCCTGCGCCACATCTGTCACCGCCTGTGCGCCGTCCACGGCATGGGTGACAGTGTTGCGGCTGACCACAATCCATGTTCCGCAGGGTTCGTGATACCACAGGTCGCGTGTGTCCCCGGCGGGGTTGTCACGCAGATGCAGATAGTTGTCCCATGCCGCCGGGTCATCGGTGGCCGGGCGGTGCAGCAAGTCATCGGCACCCGAGTAATAGAACTCGCGCCGGTCACGTTGGCCGCAGTGGGGGCAGGGGATGCGCATGGGTGTAGCCCTCAGTGCAGGTTGTGCTGGCTGCCGGTGCCTTCTTCGTCCATCACATGCCCTGTGGCAAAGCGATCCAGGCGAAAGCGGCGGGCGAACTGGTGACTTTTGTCGGTGGCCATCAGGTGTGCCATGCACCACCCTGAGGCAGGCACGGCCTTGAACCCGCCGTAGTTCCAGCCGCAGTCGATATAGAGGCCATTGATATGGGTCTTGTCGATGATGGGCGACCCGTCGGGCGTCATGTCCATGATGCCACCCCAGGACCGCAGCACCTTTGCGCGGCCGATCATCGGCATCAGGGTCATGCCCGCCTCCATCACGTGTTCGACCATCGGCAGGTTCCCGCGCGAGGCATAAGAGGCATAGAAATCAAGGTCACCGCCGAACACCAGCCCGCCCTTGTCGGACTGGCTGATATAGAAATGTCCCATCCCAAAGCTGATGACGTGGTCGATCACGGGCTTCAGACCCTCGGTCACAAAGGCTTGCAGGACGTGGGATTCGACCGGAAGCCGCATCCCCGCCATCGCTGCCACCTGACCCGACCGGCCCGCCACGATCATGCCCACCTTTTTCGCCCGGATCGCCCCGCGAGAGGTCTGCACGCCGGTCACCTGGCCATTTTCGATGTCGATACCCGTCACTTCGCAGTTCTGGATCAAATCGACCCCGCGTGTATCCGCGCCGCGTGCATAGCCCCAGGCCACAGCGTCATGCCGCGCGGTCCCGCCCCTAGGGTGCAGCAGGCCACCGTAAATAGGAAAACGGGTGTTGTCGAAATCGAGGTAGGGCAAGAGTTTGCGAACGCCCTCGCGGTCCAGCAGCACCGCGTCGTCACTCTGATTTATCATGGCGTTGCCACGCCGCACAAAGGCATCGCGCTGGCCGTCGGAATGGAACAGGTTGATCAACCCGCGCTGGCTGTGCATGACGTTGTAGTTCAGCTCGGCTTCCAGTCCTTCCCAAAGCTTGAGGCTGTGCGAATAGAATTCAGAGTTGCCCTGCAGAAAATAGTTGGCCCGCACGATGGTCGTGTTGCGCCCGATGTTGCCCGACCCAAGATAGCCCTTTTCCAGCACCGCGATATTGGTCAGCCCGTGGTCTTTTGCCAGATAGTAGGCCGTTGCGAGGCCATGGCCGCCGCCGCCTACGATGATCGCATCATATTCAGGTTTGGGCGCCGGGTCGCGCCACGCAGGTTTCCAGCCCTTGTTGCCGAACAACCCTTCGGTGATGACCTTCAGTCCCGAATAGCGCATCCGAACGTTCCTTCCCGTTATCCGGGCATCTAACCGGGATCGCAGCCCATGTTCAACGTACGGCGGACAAAACCCAGCCCGCAAGCGACAAATTCAGGTCGCTTGCGCCCCGCAGGCGCTGTGGTTCGGGCTGCGAGGTTCGAGCCTTTCCCCCAGACGCGTCGGGGGGCCTAGGCTGGCGTCTTGTGCCCGGGCGCGGTCAGCAACGCGAGAGCCTTGCGCGCAGCGGCCTGGCCGCTGGCGACGGCGGCTTCCATATTCGGGAATTCCATATAATCGCCCGCCAGAAAAGCAGGCTCCAGCGGCGCTGTCAGTCCCGGTTGCAGTGCGGCGCGGCCCGGTCGAGAGAACGGCGCGCCCAACGGCCAGCGCTGCACGACGATGTCGCCAAGGATGTCTTTTGCTTCGGGGAACAGGTCCAGCAGATCCCGTCGGAATTGCTGTTCGATTGCGGCGTCGGTCATTTCCATCAGTGCCGCAGCGCCACGCGCGCCGCGAAACAGCATCAGGCTTCCGCCCGGGCGGCGAACGCCGCTGCGAAGGGTTGTCGCCATGTTGAACAGCACGCTGAAGCTGCGACCCGGGGTGGCGATTGCGTAATGGCCATCCCAAGGCATGGCCGTTGTTTCACGGGTCAGAACTGACGCCGACAGGAAGGGACCATAGGTGACGTTGCGCAGGGCGTTCAGGGTGGCGGGCGGCAGGTCGTGCATGATGCGCGCGGCGACCGGGGCGGGAACGGCGATGATGGCGGTTCTGGCGCGGACGCTGGCGTGTGTTGTGCCATGCCGATACTGCACGGTCACGCCTTGGGCATCCCGCGTCACCCGATCCACACTGTGACCATAGCGGATTCCGTCACCAAGCGCGTTTGCCATGGCCTGAGGCAGCAGGGCAGATCCGCCGATTATATTGCGGCCGGGGGCGTGTGTGCTCCAGACATTGGTAAAGGACCGCAGGGCGTGGCCTTCCGCCATATCATCGGGATCTCCACCGTTGCGCTCGGTGATCGCGGTCAGGAATTCGGCCACGCGGGGCGGCATCTGACCGATCGCCTGACTGAGGGTGCGGGTATTGCGAAAGGACAGGGCATGTTGCGGAAGTTGGGTGGCGTCGTCGCAGCCCTTCATGTGGGTCACATAGCTTGAGGACCCAAGCCGAAGCGCCAGGCCCATACGCAGCATCGCAAACCGTTCACGCAAAGAAAACGGAAGCAAGAAGGGATAGCTTTCGGGTGGATGCCGCAACAGGCGCTTGCCACCATAAATCATGCCCATCAGCCGCCCCCGGATTGGTTCGGATGGCAAATTGAACTCTGTCGTCAGGGCGCCCAGCAGCGTCTCGGGTCCGCCGAACATATGGGCGCCAAAGTTCAACCAATAGTCCCCGGCCATAAGGGAATGAACCCGACCACCGGGGCGGTGCGACTCTTCCAGTACCAGAACGTGACGCGACCGCAGCGCATGCGCCGCCGACAGGCCTGCCATTCCGCCACCTATGACGATGCAGTCGGGATGCTTCATGTCCAACTGCTCTGAGAGGCCAATGAAAGCGATATGGACGTTCTTCCCGGCACGGACTCTTTCCTTTGTTTGCAAGCTGCAGTCACATTTCTGCATATTCTCTGCATACAAAACAAGCAACACTTTGAATTGCTGCCCGCATAAGCGCTTCTGCGGGCAGAGTGCCTTGTTGGTGCCCAGAAGTTGCCTTCAGCTGTGCTTCGCAAGGCAAATTGTGGGCCAAGATTGCCTGCAAGGTCGTTGACACAGAGCCACTCATCGTGCACGAATTGCGTACGAACAGTATACAGACGATCTGCCAAGCGGACCTAAAGCAGGATGGTTCCTGCACCAACAAGGAGAATGCAATGTTATCTGGAGTTTTCCGTCGGGTATTTGGCGCCGCTGCGCTGATTGCCTCTGCTGCCTTTGTGGCACCTGCCGCCGTCGATGCGCGAACGCTGGACGAAATCCTGGCATCGGGGGAGTTTCGCGTCGGCGTGAACCCGACCCTGCCGCCACGCGCGCTTTTCAACGACAAGAATGAGATCGACGGCTTTGAACCGGAAATCGCAGGCCTGATTGCAGAGATGATGGGGGTCAAGTTGGTGCTGGTCCAGGTGGGTTCGCCTGATCGTATTCCATTTGTGGCCGCAGGCAAGGTTGACGCAGTCATGGGCGCAATGAGCCGCAAGGTCGACCGTGCCAAGGTTATCGACTTTACCGTTCCGCTGCACTCGGAAAACTACGGCATCGTGGCCAAGCCGGATTCGCCGATCACAAGTCTTGAAGATTTGAACAACGAGAACATCACGCTTATCCAGGTGCGCGGCACCACAGCGATCCCCTTTATCGAGCAAAAGCTGCCCAAGGCCAAACTTATCCTTCTTGACAACTATGCCGACCGCGATCGGGCCTTGACCCAAGGGCGTGGTGACGCGTCGTTCGACGGGATTGATTCCATGCCCTTCCGCCTGGCGGCATTTGCCAACACCAAGTGGAAGATCATTCCGGTTCCGGAGTGGGGTATCACCTATTCCTCGCTCGGTGTCGCCAAGGGGAATGACACCCTGAAAGACTGGCTGAACCTGGCGATCTATGAACTTCACACGTCGGGCGCCATCGAGGCTGCTTGGGAAAAATGGTTCCTGTCGCCGATGGCCAGCAAGGTTCCGGTCTCTCCTTACTTCTGAACACCATAGCTGGAAAAAGGCTTGCCCAATGAACTACACGCTACAATTTGGGCAGGTCACCCCATACCTGTGGTACCTAGCCGGGGGTGCCTGGATCGCGCTGCAGCTTGCGGTGGTCGCCTTCATCATTGGTTGGGCGATCGGCCTTGTCTGCGCATCCATCACCGAGTATGGCCCGAAACCTGCGCGTATCGCGGTCCGCAGCTATGTGGTGTTTGTGTTGAACACGCCGCTGCTTGTGCAAATATTCTTCATCTATTTCGCGCTTCCCGACTACGGCATCTTGCTGGATTCCTATGACGCCGTGTTGATCGGGTTGGCGCTGAATGCTGGTGCCTACATGAGCGAAATCCAGCGCGCCGGTTTCAGGTCGATCCGTCGCGAAGAGATCGAGGCAGCCGAGACGCTGGGCTTTACCCGCGTTCAGTCGATCCGCTACGTCGTCGTGCCGCACATCCTGAAGGTCCTGTACCCGCCGCTGTCCAACCAGTTCATCATCATCACGATGTCCACGTCGATCGCCGCGATCTTTGGTGTCGAGGAACTGACGGGTCGCGCCTACAACATCAACTCCATCACCTTCCGATCACTGGAGGTGTTCTCGATTTCGGCGGTCTACTACATCGTGCTGACAATCGTCGCGAGCACGATCCTTTATACCGTCGGGCGCTATTTCTTTCGGATCAAGGGAAGCGTGTTCTGATGCCGTCGATACTGGAAGAGCTTCCGCGATTTTTCAACTATTACAACTCGATCTTCCTGGCCAAGGCGTTCCTCTACACGTTGGTCCTGTCATTTGTTGGCTGTGGAGTAGGGTTTCTGGCAGGCTTCGTGCTGGCGATCTTGCGAACCAGGCGCATCAACCGGTGGGCCGGGCTGCGCTGGCTTGCCACGCTTTGGGTCGAAGTGTGGCGCCGCATTCCGTTTCTGGTGAAACTGATGGTCGTCTTTTTCGCCTTTCAGTTCGCCGGGGGCAACGTCAGCATGTTCACGGTTGCGGCGACGACCATTGCCCTTTCGGCATCGGCCTTTTCGGCAGAGAACATTCGCGCCGGCATTGAATCTGTCCATCCCAATCAGTGGGACGCCGCCGAGACCATGAATATGGGCGGCCTGACCGCGCTGCGCCGGGTCATCTTGCCGCAAGCATGGTCGGTCATCATCCCGCCTTCGATGACCTATTCGGTCGGTCTGGTGAAATCCACGTCCATCGCGTCGCAGATCGGGGTTCTGGAAATGACCAGCGTTGCCAAGATCTTGAATCAAAAGGGGTTCTCTGCTGCCCTGTGCTTTGGCTCGATCTTGTTGATGTACTTTGTGATCTGCTACTCCCTCAATCGCCTTGCCGCCTACATGGAGGTGCGCCTTGCCCTACCTAGAAATCGATAATTTGTCCGCAGATTACGGCAAAGTGCCTGTGTTGCAGGATATCAACCTTGCCGTTGAGCGCGGAGAGATCGTCTCGATCATCGGTCCCTCGGGATCGGGTAAAAGCACGCTCTTGCGGGTGCTGACGGGCCTTCTGAAACCTCGCGCCGGGTCTGTTGCGGTGGCGGGCGAAAAGCTGCGCTATGACAGTCCGAAGGATCTTCGCCGCGCCCGCGAAAAATTCGCCATCGTGTTCCAGCAGTTCAACCTGTTTCAGAACATGACCGCGCTGCGCAACGTCACCATCGCGCCCACGATTGTGCAAAAACGAAAGGCCGCCGAGGTGGAGGCCGAGGCGCGCGCGCTGCTGGAAAAGGTCGGCCTGTCCCACCGCATTGACGCCTATCCTGATGAGATGTCGGGCGGCCAGCAGCAGCGCGTGGCCATTGCGCGCGCGCTGGCGCTGAAACCGGACATCCTGCACCTGGACGAGGTCACCTCGGCGCTTGACCCCGAACTGGTGTCAGAGGTTCTGGACACGATCCGGCTGCTGGCCGATGACGGCATGACAATGATGATTGTAAGCCACGAAATGGGCTTTGTGCGCGAGGTTTCCAGCAAGGTCGTGTTCATGGCCGATGGCCGCGTCGTCGAGGTCGGTCCGCCCGAACAGATATTTGATAACCCGCAGACCCAACGCTGTACGGATTTCGTCAGCCGTATCCTGCGCCACTGATCCAAGAGGAAAACCGAAATGATGCAAGGCATGGACTATCTCGTCGGTGCGGTGGATTGCCATATCCACACCTGTCCGCACCTCAACGGACGCAGCGTGAATGTCCTTGATTCCATCCGCCAGGCAGCCGCCGCAGGCATGAGCGCTGTGGGCCTGATGGACAACTTTCAGAACTCGTCGGGGTATGCAGCCCTTGCGATGGCGGAACTGGGCGACCTAGGTGTCAAAGTCTTTGGCGGCCTGATCATGCAGCCCACGGCGGGCGGTGTGTCGCTGGAAGTGGCGCAATGTGCGGTCGGCTATGGCTACGAGTTCGGCGTCGGGGCGAAGTTCCTGTCGCTGCCGACCCATCACACCCGCTATGTCGCGCTGCGCGAGGGGCGCAGCGGGGCCTATCTTGACGCCGCCTTTTGCGTGCCCGAGGATGGCCGCGTTCCCGATCCCGTCCCGGCGATCATGGCTCTTTGTGCCGAACGCGATATCGTTTTTGATTGCGGCCACGTCTCGGGTCCCGAGGCGATCGCGCTGGCACACGAGGCCAAGCGGCAGGGCGTTACCCGCCTGCGGACCCATTGCGGCGGGTATGAGCCCGAGCATATTTCCGAACTGGTCAGCCTTGGCGCGTATTGCGAGTTTTCGTTCTTCTCGGTCTCTCATGCGACGCAGGTCGGGCTAACTCATGTCGATGCCGAAAAACACAAGAGCAAAGGCAAGACAATTCAGGATTATACGCCCAAGATCCGCGCTGCGGGCGATCGGGCCATTGTGTCGTCGGACGCGGGCGTGTTTTTGCTGGCCCCGCCGGTCGAGAGCTTTCGCCAATACATGCTGTTGCTGGAATCCGAAGGCTTCAGCCGCGACGAACTGCGCCGCATGAACACCATCAATCCGAACACCCTGTTCGGACTGGCCGACACCTGAACCCAGCAGCCCGGAGGCCGTAATGGCGACATTCGACATCGTGATCAGCGGCGGCACCGTCGCGACCGCCTCGGATACGTTCGTGTGCGACATCGGCATCCGCGACGGGGTCGTTGTCGCGTTGGGGTTGGATCTGGCGCAGGATGCCAAACAGGTTCTTGATGCCACGGGCAAATACGTTCTGCCCGGTGGTATTGACAGCCATGTCCACATTTCTCAGCCGTCGGGCGACGGGATCGTCATGGCCGACGACTTTGAAAGCGGAACCCGATCAGCCCTGTTCGGCGGCAACACCACAATCATGCCGTTTTGTCTGCAAGAACGCGGCAAAAGTATCCGGCAGTCCCTGATCGAGTATCACGCTTTGGCCAATGGCACCTGCTACACCGACGTCAGCTTTCATCTGATCATCTGTGAACCCACGCCCGAGGTTCTGGGCCAGGATCTGCCGGCGCTTTTCAATGACGGATATACCTCGTTCAAGGTGTTCATGACCTATGAAAACCTGCGCCTGACGGATCCTGAACTGTTGCAGACCTTTGACGTTGCCCGCGATCTTGGGGCAACCGTGATGGTGCATTGCGAAAATGAGGACGCGATCAAGTTTCTGATCGGCAAGCACGAGGCGGCAAACGATCTGCGCCCTGGCGCCCATGCGCGTACCCGGCCTGTTGCGGTGGAACGTGAAGCCACTCATCGTGCGATGGCCTTTGCCGAAGTGGTGGGAACCCCCATCGTGATCGTTCATGTTTCCAACGGTCAGGCGATTGACGAAATTGCCGCAGCCCGCAGGCGCGGTGTCGCGGTTACCGCCGAAACCTGCCCGCAATACCTGGTGCTGACCGCAGAAGATCTGGAAGGCATGGATTGGGAAGGGGCAAAGTTCGTCTGCTCACCGCCGCCACGCGGAACCGAGGATCAGGCCGCTTGCTGGCGCGGCCTTCAGGACGGCACATTCGAGCTGTTCTCATCCGACCATTGCCCGTTCGTCTATGACAGCGTCGAAGGCAAGCTGAACCCCAAGGGGGCCAAGCAGTTCAAGCACATTCCCAACGGTATTCCGGGGGTCGAGACACGCCTGCCGATCCTGTTTTCCGAAGGTGTGATGAAAGGCCGGATCGACATCAACCGCTTTGTGGCGCTGACCGCAACAAACCATGCCAAGACCTATGGCCTGTATCCGCGCAAGGGCACGATTGCCGTCGGCTCGGACGCCGACATCGTGATCTGGGACCCAAAGGTGACCGCCCCGATCCGCCACGCCAATCTGCACGACGGCGCGGATTACTCGCCCTATGAAGGGCTTGAAATAACGGGCTGGCCGGTCACCGTAGTGCTGCGTGGCAAAGTGATGGTTCAGGACCGAGCCCTGCAGGGCACCAAAGGCGATGGCACTTATCTGGGCCGTTGAGTTCGGGGTCAGCATCGTCGACGCAGCACCTGCCTGATCACGGGGCGTGTGTCTGCGCGCCCGCCACGATTGATCCACCTTGCCGATTTGCTTCACCTGAAAGGACTATCATGACTGCCATAACCATCATCGCCGGCCCGTTCACCTTTCCTGCCAGACTGGAGGAAGAGGCCGCACCGAAAACATGTGCCGCTTTTCGCGCCGCGATGCCCTTTCAAAGCAAGATCGTCCATGTCCGCTGGTCAGGCGAAGGGGTGTGGATGCCGCTTGGCGATTACGACTTTGGCGTGGGCTATGAAAACGCTACCAGCCACCCCGCACCCGGACAAATCATCCTGTATCCGGGCGGCATATCCGAGACCGAGATCCTGCTTGCCTATGGTGGCGTCGATTTCAGTTCCAAGGTGGGGCAACTGGCTGGAAACCATTTCATCACGCTGACGGGTGGCCATGAGAACCTGATGACGCTTGGCAACCTTGTGCTTTATGAAGGTGCCAAGTCCATCCGGTTCGAACTCGCCTGAAGCCCGGGATGCTGTTTCATCCGGGGTAGCGGCAGCAAATGCCTGCTGCGCTTTGGTGGACAGGCTGACCACTGCCCCCTTCCCGCAACTGAGGGGGCAGATAAGCCCACATCTTGAAATCGTTCGGGAAGTTTGACTCAGCCAGCGACGCGTCGCTGAGCAAGCCCGCCGGGACCCGACCCTTCAAACCCGGCGGAGCACCGTTCGATTGCGCTGACGGTGCCGGCACACGCTGTCGAAGGTCTGCGATCAACCGGCACAGGTGCTTGGGCTGGCTGAGGTATGCGATGTGTCGCGGGCCAAGACCCCATTTCAAACCGGATCAACCGCACGAAGCAATGTCAACGTGGTGTGGCGGTCGACGCCGTGTCGCAGATGATCTTGGGGGAATACCTCAAGCTCGACGTTGCGTGACGGTCTGGCCGCTTTGACCTGGCTTCGGATATTCGCCGTTGGCAGATCGCGCAAAGATCTGGTGCCGGCCTGTGCCGTACCGGCTTTGCGGTGACCTGAGGTGTCTGGAGTAATGCCACGGATCACTGGTGTTTCGCGCGCTTTCGCAAAGAGACGGATTTATCTCAGAGACACCTGGTGCGGGGCCGAAACTGATCCATGTCAAGGACGCCAACCCTGGGCACTTATAATATTCATGTAGTTGAATTAGTTTGGCGTTAAGCTCGACCAGTGATCGGGTGCGGTCCGGCCTTCCAAGGGAGAACTCAGATGGCCCATGTTGTGGTACTTGGAGCAGGACTTGGAGGCACGATCGCGGCCTATGAATTGCGTGAGGCGCTTGGGGATGAGCACGCGGTGTCGGTCGTCTCGAAGGGCAGCCGTTTTTATTTCGTGCCGTCAAATCCGTGGGTTGGCGTCGGCTGGCGTGACAAGGCGTCGATCGAGGTGGATCTGGATGCGGTCTTTTTCAAGCACAACATCGGCCTGCATTCGCAAGGCGCCAAACGGCTGCACCCTGCAGAACGCCGCATAGAGTTGTCGGACGGCGAATCGATCACCTATGATTATCTGGTGATTGCGACTGGCCCCGACCTGGCGTTCGACGAGATCGAGGGATTTGGCCCCGAGGCACACACCCAGTCGGTCTGCCATGTCGATCATGCCCTGCAGGCGAAACTGGCTGTGGATGCGTTGATCGCCAATCCGGGCCCGGCAGTCATCGGGGCCGTGCAGGGCGCTTCGTGTTTTGGCCCGGCGTATGAGTGCGCCTTCATCCTGGACAAAGCGCTGCGGGATGCGAAGGTGCGCGACCGGGTGCCGATGACGTTTGTGACATCAGAGCCATACATCGGGCATCTGGGTTTGGACGGTGTGGGCGATACCAACGGGTTGTTGGAAAGCGAGATGCGGCAGCATCACATCAAATGGGTCTGCAACGCCAGGCTGGACAAAGTTGAAAAAGACAAGGTTCTGGTCTCGGAAATGGCCGAGGATGGCTCCGTCCTGAAGTCGCACGACATACCGCAGGTTTTCACCATGATGCTGCCCGCCTTTCGCGGCATCGAGGCGATCAGGGGAGTTGAGGGGCTGACCAACCCGCGCGGCTTTGTTCTGGCCGACAAGTATCAGCGCAATCCGGCATTCCCAGAGGTGTTTTCGGTGGGCGTTTGCGTCGCGATTCCGCCGGTGGGAAAAACGCCAGTGCCGCTGGGTGTTCCGAAAACCGGCTTCATGATCGAATCCATGGTGACTGCGACCGTGCAAAATATCAGCCAGCTGACCAAGGGCCTTGCGCCCGATGCCGTTGCCACTTGGAACGCCGTCTGCCTTGCTGATTTCGGCGACAGCGGCATCGCCTTTGTCGCCCAGCCGCAAATCCCACCGCGGAACGTGAATTGGTCGTCATCGGGCAGGTGGGTGCATCTGGCCAAGATCGCCTTTGAGAAATACTTTCTGCACAAGATCCGCAGCGGAAAATCCGAACCGTTCTATGAGCGGCTGGCAATGCAGGCGCTGGGAATCGAAAAGCTGAAGAAGGTCGAATTTGATGCCGGGTTCTGAATGCGGACAAGGCCACAGAATTGCCACATAAATCACAATCCCCCATTGCAAGCGCGCGCTGGGGCACGAAAGGAAAACGATATGTCGCTTGATCGTATGGTCATCGCCTTTGCGGGCTTCATGGTGCTTTTGTCATTGGCGCTGACGGTGTGGGTTTCGCCCCATTTCGTCTGGCTGACGGTGTTCGTGGGGGTCAACCAGATCCAGTCGGCGTTTACCGGGTTCTGTCCCGCGGCGTCGGCGTTCAAATGGCTGGGCGCAAAGCCTGGCACTGCGTTCTGAGGGCCCGACCCTTTGCCTGACCTTGGGGCATGGCGCTGGTCGCTGTCCCCATCCCTCCATTTTGCGAAGCGGAGCCCGAATGAGAACCCTGATTGCCCTAGTTGCCCTGGTGGCCTCACTTCCGCTCGCCTCGCTCGCCGAAGAGGTGCCATTGGCCCCGGTATCGGTCACCGAATGGAAAGCGGTCTATGGCCGCATCGAAGCGCGCAGTCGCATTCCGGCCCGCGCCCGGCTGGGCGGCACGCTTGTGTCGCTCGAGGTGACAGAGGGCGACATCGTGACGGCGGGGCAGGTCTTGGCGCAGGTCGTCGACGCAAAGATCAACTTTCAGCTTGCCGCCATAGATGCGCAGGTGCAGGCGCTGATGGCGCAACTTGACAATGCCAAGGTGGAACTGACACGCGGTGAAGATCTGCTGGCACGCGGTGTGACCACGGCGCAGCGGCTGGACACGCTGCGCACCCAGGTCGATGTGTTGACGGGCCAGATCGCGGCGGTCGGTGCCGATCGCAAGGTTGTGGAACAACAAGGTCTTGAGGGCGATGTTCTGGCCCCGATCGCGGGTCGCGTGCTGGCGGTACCGGTCGCGGCGGGCGCAGTGGTCTTGCCCGGTGAAGCTGTGGCAACCATCGGCGGCGGCGGAATTTTCCTGCGCATCGCTGTGCCCGAGCGCCATGCGGCGTTCTTGAAGGAAGGCTCGGCCATCGAGATCGAAACCACGGCAGGGCCGTCGCAGGGTACGCTGGCACGAATTTATCCGCTGATCGAAAACGGTCGGGTCATTGCGGATGTCGAGGTGCCCGATCTGCCCGACAGCTTTATCGACGCGCGGGTGCTGGTGCGCCTGCCCGTTGATACGCGCATAGCCCTGATGGTGCCAGAAGCGGCGGTCATGACCCGGTCCGGCCTTGACTATGTGAAGGTCGCAGGCTCGGATGGCCCGGTGTTGCGTACCGTGGTGCTGGGGCAGCGCCAAACCCTTGACGGGGCCGCGATGATCGAGGTGCTGTCGGGTCTTGTGTCCGGTGACCGGGTGGTCAACGCAGATGAATGACGTTCCTGATACGGTCAAACTTGGCATTGCCGGGCGTCTGACCCGCGCGTTCATCGCGTCGTCCTTGACGCCGCTGTTCATTCTGGCGGCACTGGCGATGGGGCTGGTGGCCCTGACATCCCTGCCGCGCGAAGAAGAGCCGCAAATCTCGGTTCCGCTGGTGGATATCCATGTGCAGGCGTCCGGGCTGCGGGCCGAAGATGCCGTCAAACTGGTGACTGAACCGCTGGAAGGTATCGTCAAAGGTATCGCCGGGGTAGAGCATGTCTACTCCTCGACCAATGATGATTACGCAATGGTCACGGTGCGCTTCAAGGTTGGCACGTCGGCCGATGCCGCTGTGCTGCGGGTGCATGACAAGATTCGCGCCAACATGGACCGCATTCCCGTTGGCATCCCCGAGCCCATGATCGTCGGTCGCGGCATTGATGATGTGGCGATCGTGTCGCTGACACTGGCCCCAAAGCCTGGTGTGGACGGGATCAGCGCCAATGATCTGACCCGCCTTGCCCGCGAATTGCGCACCCAGGTGGCCAAGACCCAAGATGTCGGCCTGACCTATCTGGTCGGCGAAGTGCCTGAAATGATCCGCATCGCACCGGACCCAGAACGGTTGGCTTTGCACGGTGTCACCTTGCAACAACTGGCAGCCAAGGTGGCCAATGCCAATCGGTCGCAAAACACCGGGCAGTTGCGGGATGGCGGGGAACAGATCGATCTGGTGGTTGGGGAAACGCTGGTGGCACCCGCGCAAATCGCCAACCTTCTGGTGACCACGCGTGACGGGCGGCCTGTCTATGTGGCCGATGTGGCCCAGGTCAGTTTCATCGCTGACAGCGCCGACGTGATCGTCGCCAATATCAGCCGCGCTGAGGGTGGCGCAGTGACCCGCACCCCCGCAGTCACACTGGCGGTCGCCAAGCGCGCGGGTGCCAATGCGGTGATCGTGGCCGAGGCGATCTTGCACCGGGTCGAGGCGCTGGAGGGCAGCCTTATCCCAGACACCATCGACGTCATCGTCACCCGTGACTACGGCGAAACCGCGAACGAAAAGGCCAATGAACTGCTGTTCCACCTGGGCCTTGCGACGGTGTCCATCGTCGCACTGGTCTGGCTGGCGATTGGTTGGCGCGAGGCGATCGTGGTTGCGGTCGTGATCCCGGTGACGATCCTGCTCACGCTGTTTTCGGCATGGATCATGGGCTACACGCTGAACCGGG
>JAUSPL010000100.1 GCA_030656535.1 Gemmobacter sp. | reverse complement strand
CGTGACAGGTCATGCCTCGGCCTATTATGCCTTGGGCAACGGCTACAGCAGCCAGCTGGATGTCGGTCGCTACCTCGCCGGCGATTGGGGTGCCACGCTGTCACTGGACCGCGAGTTCTCCAATGGTTGGAAGGTTGGCGCCTTTGCAACCATCACCGACGTCCCCTTCGCAAGATTTGGCGAAGGTTCGTTCGACAAGGGTATCCGTGTGACGATCCCGCTGAACTGGGCAACGGGGCAGCCCAGCCGATCGACCAGCAGTACCGAAATTCGCCCGATTCAGCGTGATGGCGGGGCACGGGTGACTGTCGATGGACGGCTTTACGACGCTGTGCGCGGCTATCATGGTCAAGGCCTGGATGCGCAATGGGGGAGGGTCTGGAGATGACCGTGCAAAGGCTGCGCCTTCTGGGCACCATGCTGGCGGGCCTTGCGGTTCTGGCTGCCTGCTCCTCTGAAAAGGCCGACCTTGATGCATTCAAGGGAGCCCGGGCAGTGCTGGGCGCAATAGGCAAGAAACCTTCGGCCAATTCTCTGGAACCGACGCTGACGCGGGCACAGGCAGACGCCTCGGCCCTGCCGCTGCTTGTCGCCACCATAGAATCCAGAAATTCGACAGCAGTGCTTGCCCGATTCAGTACCAACGCAGGCACTGAAACCTTCACCACACCCGACAGGACCATGATCACGACCCGCGATGGCGTCATGATCTCGACACGCGGGCTTGGCGCAGACCTGATGTCTGCCGCCGTGCCGACACGCGCTCAGATCGCCGCCGGTTCAGGCAGCCATCGCCGCGTGCACGACACGCTGAACGGTGGCGACGTCACGGTGCGCAATGCGTTTGACTGCACGTTGTCAACAGGGGCCTCAGAAACCGTGACAATCGTCGGGCTAAGCTATCCCACGCGCACTGTTGCCGAATCATGCTCGGGTACAACTGGCACCTTTGAAAACCGCTACTGGATCGACAGTCGCGGAATTATCAGGCAATCGCGCCAGTGGGCTGATGCCGATCTGGGCTACTTGCGTCTGTCCAACCCCAGCCGCTAGTCGCATGACGTTGATATGATGGGGTTTGCGGGCGATATGATACCCTGGAAGACATCAGAGTAAGTAGGGTTTCCTGACATGGCCGGCCCCGAATCCGCCTTGACCACAAAGCGCACGCTCCCTTGGGGGCAAAGGGGAGTGTGCCAAGGCGAGCAATCGCTGATGACGGCGAGCGTACCAACCGACAGCGCGCGCACTGCAACAAGTGGCGCACTTGCCGGCATCGAACTCAGACGGTCACTGGCAATGTGCGTTCGTAAAATCCCGCGACCGGGGGAAAGACTGATCTATCAATCGGGGCATTCTGTGCGATTTTTGCGACTGTCCGCCAAGACACGCCGACACACCGCAAAAGCGCTTCACAGTTTGCTCTCCAAATGCTATCCAACCACCTAGGTTCATCATCGACGGAGAATATTTCCATGAAAAAGACATCGTTCGCTATCGCTGCGATCATTGCGGCGAGCACTGTTTCAACCGCTTTTGCAGGCGGTCCTGCCATCGTGAGAGTAGAGCCGGTCATCACACCAATCGCTGCTGCTCCGGCTTCCAGCTTTAACGGAGCTGCCGCTGTAGGCGCGGTCGCAGCGCTTTTGGTCCTCGCGGCCTTGGCTTCGGGCGGCAACGACGGCACGACCACGACCACGACGACTGCGCCCTGATTTCGGCCTTTCGCGGACTACAGGTTACTGGAAAGGCTGGCTTCGGCCAGCCTTTTCCTTTTGGGAACCTCACTATTGCGCAAGCTTTTTGATCAAGGCGTGACCCGGAGGGTATGCCGGCGGATCGTGACCCTTTGGAACGTCACAGCAAGCCGCCACTTGGGGCTTATCGCAGCCGGCGTGGCGTTTTTTGCGATGCTGGCGGTGTTTCCGGCGATGGCGGCCGTTGTTGCGATCTGGGGCTTTGTTGCGGACCCTGCAGCCGTCGCGCAAGAACTTGCCTCGACCTCTGAGTTTCTGCCACCCGAAGCGTTTGAGCTGCTGAACACTCAGGTGCAGGGTCTGATTTCCGTTGACCGTGGCACGCTGGGCTGGACCACAGCCGTGACGATCGGCGCAGCCCTGTGGTCGGCGCGTGCCGGAGTGGCCGCCTTGGTACAAGGCATCAATGCAATTTTCGGCGTGGAGAATCGCAGCGGTCCGCGCCACTTGCTGGCGTCAATGACACTGACAATGGTGCTGATCGGTGCCGCATTGGTTGCCACGGCCGCCGGAGTTGGCGTTCCCGTGATCCTGGCCTTGGTTCCGCTGGGGCCGTTCGAAGCTGCCCTGATCACCGCCGCGCGATGGGCGGTCGCGCCCGCAGTCACCATCCTTGGCATAGGAATGATGTACCGCTATGGCCCCAACCTGCCCGGACCCAGACCGTCCCTGTTGTCACCAGGGTTGTTGGTCGCCGTGGTTCTGTGGGTTGCCGCGTCTGAGGGATTTTCGATCTATCTGACCAATTTTTCCAGCTATAACAAAGTGTATGGAACGCTGGGCGCGGTAGTGGCCTTGCTGATGTGGTTCTATCTGTCCGCCTATGCCATCCTTGTGGGGGCCGCTGTCAACGCCGCGCTGGCCGATGACAAAGCAACGCGCAAAGGTGGTCAATAGTCCTTTTCGTAATAGACACCAAGCCCGGTCGATCCGTCGCTTGACGCCCTGCCCCGCACCGTCACACGCTTGGACACATCCAGATTGATCGACACATCGGTTGTTCCATCGCTGCCGATGGTCACGTCGGCATAGACCTTCTCGGAAATATACTTGCCCGCCCGCAGCGACGCAGTCCCATCATCCCCGGTGGTCACATCCAGATCATCCAGACCAAAGGAACGCCGCAAACGGTCCACCACGCCAGACCCGCCTTTGCCCGTCAACGTGGCGACCGCAGACGCCAGCTGTGCAGCCTGGATCGGCGACAGCGTTGTAAGCCCCCGCCCGAACAACAATCGAGACACAACCTCTTCTTGAGGCAGTTCTGGCGTAGACAGAAAACTGATCTTTGGCTCATCAGCCGGACCGTCGATCAACACACCTGCTGTGCCGTCATCTGTATCGGTCATCGCCAGCAGCCGGATCACGGGTATGAAATCACCCTCCAGACGCACGGTGCCTTCGGTCAGGGCAAAGCGTTTTCCCAAAAGATCAAGCCGTCCACGGATCAGATCCAGCCCACCCGATGGAATGATGTTCGCGGTTGTCCCGGTCAGCAGCAGCGACCCGCCCAGTTCAGCATCAAGCCCACGGCCCCGAATAAAGACACGGTTTGGGGCGTCGACGGTCAGATCAAGCCCGTACGGCCGCGCCCCAGCGCCACCTTGCGACGACGCTGACCCATCCGTGACCAGCCCGGCCCGAACCCGCGTGGTCCGCACCGCAGAGGATTCACCGATATGGCGCAGATCGGGGATCGCGGCTGTCCCGCCCAGCCCGGTCGAAGGTATCCGAAACTCGGTTCCCGACAGTCCGATCCGCCCGGCAATCATCGCCCCACCTGTCAGGGGTCCATTGACGGTCACCTGCCCGTTTGCCGTTGTCGTGTATAAGTTCGGGTCACGCAGCACGATGTCGCTCAACGTCACGGTCAGGTTTCCGTCATACGGCGCGCTCAGGGTGACCGGCCCTGAAACGGCCAAGGTGCCGCCCGATTCCATCGCTCCACGGAAATCAAGCTGTGCTCGACCGCCCGACAGATCAACAGACCCGCCCAAGCCTTCCACTGCAAAGGGCGGACTGACCAGGGCC
>JAUSPL010000136.1 GCA_030656535.1 Gemmobacter sp. | reverse complement strand
GGCGCCGCAGGTTCTGGATTTGCGGGCAGGGGCGATGCGACCGGGGTGGTCGCGTCTGGTGCTGGAACTTGACGCGCCCTCTCTGGTCGGTACGGCTGAAATGAAGACCGGGGATGCCGGGGCCTTGGTTCGGGTGCGCCTGCGCCCTGCGGACCAAGCTGCCTTTGCTGAACGTGCCGCAGAGCCGGACCCCGAAACATGGCGGTTGCCGCGCAGCGCAGACACCCGTGCCGCACGGTCGCGCCAGCGCGGGCAGGGACCGCTGCTGGTGGTGCTGGACCCCGGACATGGCGGCATCGACCCCGGCGCCCAGTCGGGCAACGTCAACGAGGCCGATCTGATGTTGCGGTTCGCGCGCGAACTGAAAGAGGTTCTGACCCGCACCGGCGAAATGCAGGTCGTTCTGACCCGAGAAGCAGACGTGTTCGTGCCGCTGGAATCGCGGATTGCCGTGGCGCATGCCGTAGAGGCGGATGTGTTCTTGTCACTGCACGCCGACGCGTTGACCGAGGGCCAGGCAACCGGGGCCACCGTCTATACCATGTCCGAGGCTGCATCGGATGCTGCCTCGGCGGCCTTGGCGGAACGTCATGACCGCGACGCGCTGTTGTCCGGGGTGGACCTGACCGGACAGGATGACCTGATCGCAGGGGTCTTGATGGAACTGGCGCGGGTTGAAACCGCGCCGCGCGCCGAACGCATGGCCGATGCCCTGGTTGCGGCGCTGCGCGGCCAACAGGTGCGCCTGCACAAGGTTCCAAAGCGCGGCGCGGCGTTTTCCGTCCTGAAATCCCCTGACATTCCGTCGGTCCTGCTTGAGATCGGGTATCTGTCGCCCAATGGCGATCTTGCGCGATTGACCGACCCCGCATGGCGCGCGCGGGTTGCGGCGGCGGTCGCAGAGGGCTTGGCCCAGTGGCGCGTGGCAGACGCCGCCGAGGCAGCCTTGCTGCGTCAATAATCCAACCAAGGGCCGCATTGATGCGTCAACTCCTGGGGCCGCATATCGCGCAAGCCATGCCCCCCGCAACCTGGTGCCATCTGTGCGCGCGTGCTGCCGGGCTGGTCTTGACCGGCCGCTCTGGAACGCAGCCGGATCACGCACGGTCCCGCCGGATGTCGGGGCCAAACCCCGGTCCGGCCAGCGCCAGTCCGGCATGGAATCAAGACTGCCCGCGCCTTTGACCAAAGCATGCGGCGATCCGTTCATGGGTCGGCACCATGTCATCGGGTCAGGGGACGGTAGGGTCCAAACGGCCAAACCTGATCACGGATCGCCAATTCGTGACGCCACGCGGGCGGGAAACGGCCACAGTTCGGGCGGTTGGCTTTGACCCTTGCGGCCATGCACCGTATATACTGCGCTTATCCGGCAGGGGGAACAACGCGTGTTGCGATTCATCGGCTCTTTCTTTGGGGGCATCTTTACATTCCTGACGCTTGGCGTGTTGTTCGGCGCGTTGACCATCGGTGCGGTGATCTGGTTCTATGCCCGTGACCTGCCCAGCCATGACAGCCTTGCGCAATACACCCCCCCGACCATCAGCCGGATCTATTCGTCCGAAGGCAAGATCATCGACGAATTCGCCAAGGAACGTCGCTTGTTCACCGCGATCGAGGATGTGCCTGACCTGGTGAAGTTTGCCTTCATCTCGGCCGAAGACAAGAATTTCTACACGCACAAGGGCTACGATGCCGGCGGCATTGCCGCCGCGCTGATCGAGGCGGTTCGGTCGCGCGGGCAGAACGTGCGCGGTGCGTCCACCATCACCCAGCAGGTGATGAAGAACTTCCTGTTGTCGGGCGACCGCAGCGCCGAGCGCAAGATCAAGGAAATCATCCTTGCGACGCGCATCGAAGAGGCGCTGCCAAAAGACAAGATTCTGGAACTGTACCTGAACGAGATCTTTCTGGGACAGAACTCTTATGGCGTGACGGCCGCTGCGCAGACCTATTTCAACAAGACCCTGACCCAGCTTTCGCTGGAAGACATGGCCGTGCTTGCGTCCTTGCCGACGCAGCCGTCGAACTTTCACCCGGTGCGCGGACGCGACAAGCTGATGGCCCGGCGCAACTATGTTCTGCGTCAGATGCACGATAACGGCTATATCTCGGCCGACGACATGGATACGGCGCTGGCGCAGCCGTTGCGTACCGTTCAGGGCGGCGACTATGTGTCGTACCGTGACGCGCTGCCGCCGCGTGATTATTTCACCGAGGAAATCAGCCGTCAGCTGTCAGGCACCTTTGGCGAAAACGAATTCTATGGCGGCGGCCTGACCATCCGGGCGACCGTCGATCCCGAAATGCAATCCGTTGCGGCCAGCGCGCTGCGCGAGGGGCTGGAAAAATTCGACCGCGGGCAGGGCATCTGGCGCGGCACATCGCGGGTGATTGCCCCCGAAGATCTGACCACCGAGGCGCAGTGGCGGGCCAAATTGGCCGATACGCCCTTGCCGCGTGACATCGAGGGCTGGAAGCCTGCGGTGGTCCTGTCGATGAAAGACAGCGACGCTGTGATCGGGATCGAGGGACTGCCCGATGATGGCCACCTGATCCCCGCCGAGGACGTGACCTGGGCGCGCAAGCGTCAGGCCGACGGGCGGCTTGGCCCCAAGGGCAAGAAGGCCAGCGATCTGGTTTCGGTGGGCGATGTTGTGCTGGTGCGCGCGGTAACAGACAAAGACGGCAAGTTTCGTCGCTGGTAGTTGCGTCAGGTGCCCGAGGTGCAGGGCGGCTTTATGGCGATGGACGTCAACACCGGGCGCGTGATCGCCATGCAGGGCGGCTTCAGCTATCAGGCGTCGGTGTTCAACCGCGCGACGCAGGCGCAGCGCCAGCCGGGGTCCAGCTTCAAGCCGTTCGTCTATGCGGCCGCACTGGACAGCGGGTTCACACCCGCCACGATCGTCGTTGACGCACCGATCGAGGTGGACACCCCACAGGGATTGTGGAAGCCCAAGAACGCCTCGAACAAGTTCTATGGCCCGACGCCTTTGCGAACCGGGATCGAACAGTCGCGCAACCTGATGACGGTGCGGATCGCGCAGGAAATCGGCATGGATGTGGTTGCGTCCTATGCGGAACGCTTTGGCGTCTATTCGCGGATGGGCCAGTTCCTTGCCAACTCGCTCGGGGCCGAGGAAACCACGCTGTTCAAGATCGTGGCCGCCTATGCGATGTTCGCCAACGGCGGCGAACGCGTGGAACCCACATTGGTTGACAGGGTTCAGGACCGCTCGGGCAAGACGGTGTACCGCCACGACCAGCGTCACTGCGAGGATTGCCAACTGGCAAGCCTGGACCGTGGCGCCTTGCCGGTCATCGTGTCCAAACGCGAACAGATCATGGACCCGGTGACCGCCTATCAATTGACGTCGATGCTGGAGGGCGTGGTGCAGCGCGGATCGGGAAGCCGGGTCAACCTGCCGGTTCCGATCGCGGGCAAGACCGGCACGACCAACGACGCCAAGGACGTGTGGTTCGTCGGATACTCGTCCAACATCGTTGCGGGGTGCTTCATGGGCTATGATCAGCCCCGCAGCATGGGCAGCAGCGCATTTGGCGGCACCCTGTGCGTTCCTGTCTTCCAGACGTTCATGGAAGAAGCCGTCAAGAAATTCGGCGGCACCAAGTTCAAAGTGCCGCCAGGCGGTTATTGGGTCAAGATCGACCGCTTCAGCGGTGCGCGCCTGTCCGACGACGCCAGCGGCCCCAACGTGATCGCGGAATATTTCCGCGAAGGGACCGAGGAAATCTATGGCTTTGGCAGCATGGTCGACGGCGGGTTCACGATGGGCGTCAACCTGCCTCTGTTCGCCTATGGTGAAACCGATGACAGCCAGGGGTCCGTGACCGTGACGACTGCCAGCGGGAAAACCAAGTCCATCCCCAAGAAGGCCGATTTCGGCACCGTCAGTTCGGGCGGTCTGTACTGACCACCCGCGACCGCACGGCGGCCCGGGCGCAGCCTGTGCCCTTGCCGGGGCGGTCGCATGTCTGTATCACCCGGGCAAACCCGGATTTAACGAAGGCAGGACCTCGATGCGCGCGGAGACCCAGAACCATGTCGCAGCCGTGGAAAGATCGCTGAAACTGCTGGCGCAGCGTCTAGATTGGGAAACCGCGCCGCACCGGCTTGAAGAATTCGACGCCATGATCGAGTCGCCCGACCTGTGGAATGACCCGGCCAAGGC
>JAUSPL010000094.1 GCA_030656535.1 Gemmobacter sp. | reverse complement strand
CGCAAGACCGGCGCCCGCGGCCTGCGCTCGATCATGGAAGACATCCTGTTGGACAGCATGTTCGAACTGCCCGGTCTGACTGGTGTGGAAGAGGTCGTCGTCAACGAAGAGGCTGTGGACAACACTGTGAAACCGTTGATGATTTACGCAGAGCCCAAGAAAAAGAAAGAAACCGCCAACGCGGGGTGATGACGTGCGGTCGCACATCTCTACCGGGTCGCCCTTCGAAGATCAGATCGGTTATTCCCGGGCTGTGATCTGCGACGGTTGGGTTTTCGTGTCGGGCACAACCGGATATGACTACACCACAATGACCTTGCCCGAGGCGATCGAGGACCAGTGCCGCAACGCGCTGGCGACCATCGCCTCGGTGCTGACCGACAGTGGGTCAAGCCTGGATGACGTCGTTCGTGTCACTTATTACCTTCCCGACCGGCGCGACTTTTCCAAATTGTGGCCGCAGACCAGCGCCGCCTTTGCCACCGCACGTCCCGCAGCAACCATGGTCGAGGCCCGGTTGATGCAAGATGAGATGAAGGTGGAAATTGAGGTGACCGCGCGGCTGACACCCTGACACGGACATCAGCGGCATGGACCATTGCCTCCGCCACTTTCGATTCCACCTGCGCCGGGGATGCAGTGCCAAAGGCCACGGGGTGGTTTCTGAAGGTTTCGCCCCGGACGACGGTGTCATACCGCCGCCGCCGAAAGCAGGCGCGTTTATCTGCTGGACCTTGGACGCGCCATGGATCATATGAAATCAAAGCCATGCCGGAGGATTCCTGATGAAATTCCTGCTTCGCCTGCTGACCTGGTGGAACAGCCAGACGCTGGGCACCCAGTTGTTCACGTGGCGCAAGGGCGTCAAGGTTGGTGAGGACGATAAGGGCAACCTGTTCTACCGGACCAAGGACAACAAGCGCCGCTGGGTCATATTTAACGGCGAATCCGAGGCAAGCCGCGTAAGCCCTGACTGGCATGGCTGGCTGCATTTCACTTGGGATGAGCCGCCAACCGAGCGGCCATTCACGCACAAGGTTTGGGAAAGACCGCATCAGGAAAACCTGACCGGAACGCCCGCAGCCTATGCGCCCCCCGGATCGATCCGTCGTACAGCACCTGCCGTGCGCGCGGATTATGAGGCATGGCAGCCCGAATAATGTCTGAAAACACCACAGAAGTCATCGTTGGCGGTGTCGTCCTTGCGGCGGCCATCGCGTTCATTGTCTACGCCGGGCAAGCGACCGGGTTTTCCAGCGGCGGCGACAGCTATGAACTGCGCGCCAGCTTCCGGTCTGTCGAAGGCGTGTCTGTCGGGACCGACGTGCGCATGGCAGGCGTCAAGGTTGGCACCGTGACGGGCCTCAAGCTGAACTCCGAGACGTTCTTTGCGGACGCGCGGATTTCCGTCGAACAATCCATTGAATTGCCCGATGACAGCGCGATCCTGATTTCTTCGGAAGGATTGCTGGGAGGCAATTTCGTGGAACTGGTACCCGGCGGATCACCGTTCAATCTGGAGCCCGGCGCCGAGATCGAGGACACCCAAGGTTCGGTCAGCCTGACCACACTGCTTATGAAGTTCGTCGGTGGTGGGGCCGAGGACGCTATCAAGGCCGACGAATGATCAAGGCAGCGGTCGTTTTGGTGGCGCTTTCGGGTGCGGCATGGGGGCAAGAGGGCACGCAGGCGCCCGGCGGTCTGTTGCGCTGGCTGGACAAGCTGTCGGGGGAAACCGCTGACGTAGAACTGTCTCGGGGCCAATCTGCTGCATGGGGGCGCCTGACGATCCAGCTGGACGATTGCCTGTATCCATCGGATGACCCGTCGTCTGATGCCTTTGCCCATCTGACCATCCGTGATTCACTGGTTCAGGACCCGGTGTTTTCTGGCTGGATGATCGCGTCCAGCCCTGCCCTGTCGGCCCTGGACCATGTGCGCTATGATGTCTGGGTGCTGCGCTGCGTCACTGAATAGCGGTTTGGCGCATAGCCAGCAGGGTCGAACTGCGCGCGGCCTTCCAGCGCCTTTGCAAGCTTGGTGCGGTACCTTCCCCTTGTGATTTCCACTGCCCCCAAAGACGCCAGATGCGGGGTCTGGAACTGCGTGTCGAACAACGTGAACCCTCCGGCCCGCAAACGATGAACCAGCCAGGCCAGAGCAATCTTTGACGCATCAGTTCGGCGCGAGAACATGCTTTCGCCAAAGAACGCCGTCCCCAGCACCACACCGTAAACCCCCCCGATCAGGTCACCGTCCCAGACCTCGAGCGAGTGGGCAAAGCCTTCGCGGTGCAGGTCCAGATACAGGTTGTGGATTTCCGGGTTGATCCAGGTCTCGGGCCTGTCGCCACAGGCGGCCACGACACCTGCGAAATCGCTGTCTGTTCGAATTTCATAGTCTTCGCGCATGATACTGCGGGCAAGGCTGCGCGAAATGTGGAATTTGTCCAAAGGAAGGATGCCACGGTGGCGTGGGTCAACCCAGTGCACCGTCGGATCGTCGCGCGAAGCCGCCATGGGGAAAATCCCCATGGCATAGCCTTGCAGCAGGTGCTTGGCCGTCAGACGCATCAGCCGAACTGGCGGGCCAGCCACTTTTCCAACCAGTGGATCGAATAGTCACCATTCTGGATATCGGGCTCGGCCAGCAGCGCATTGAACAACGGAACCGTTGTATCCACCCCATCCACGATCAGTTCGGCCAACGCACGCCTGAGCCGCGCCAGAGCCTCGGGGCGATCACGGCCGTGGACGATCAACTTGCCGATCAGGCTGTCGTAATAGGGCGGGATCGAATACCCGGCATACAGCGCCGAATCCATCCGGACACCAAGGCCTCCCGGCGCGTGGAACACCTTGACCCGCCCCGGACATGGCGCAAAGTTCGGCAGTTTTTCCGCGTTGATCCGCACTTCGATGGCATGGCCGTTGATTTCCAGCTCGTCTTGCGTGAACGACATCGGCAGGCCCGATGCCACCCGAATCTGTTCGCGCACCACATCAACGCCGAAAATCGCCTCGGTCACA
>JAUSPL010000093.1 GCA_030656535.1 Gemmobacter sp. | reverse complement strand
CGTGACCGCCGCCGCCGAAGACCCGCCCAACACCCTCTTGGACCAATTGCGCATCGGGGGTATCATGATCTTGCCGGTAGGTCAGTCAGACACCGTGCAAAGCCTGATCCGGGTACGGCGGTCCGACACCGGTTTCGACTATGAAGAACTGCGCGCCGTGCGGTTCGTGCCGCTGGTCGAAGGGCTGGCGCAGGATTGAACGCGCCTGCCGCTTGTGGCGGGTAACAGGAAAGGCACAGGGTGCCGGGATCAACCCGGCCCATGATGAACGAGGCAGAGCGATGACAGATTTCACCCGCCCCATGCGCACCGTCCTGATGGCGGGTGCTGCGGTCGCCGCCCTTGCGGCCTGTTCCGGCCCCGGCGACGGCCGGTTTGACTGGGATCTGCGTCAGCGTGGCGGCGGGTTGTCGACAACCGACGCCGCCCGTCAGACCACCATCGACCGCCCGCGCCCGGATGGGCGGGGCATCATTTCCTATCCCGGCTATCAGGTCGCGGTGGCAAATCGTGGCGACACGGTGGCCAGTGTCGCAAGCCGGCTTGGCATGTCTGCAAACGACCTTGGCAAGCAAAATGCCATCACCCCCGACACCACCTTGCGCGCGGGCGAAGTGCTGGTGCTGCCGGGACGCATCGCCGAACCGGCATTCGGCTCGGGCATGGTGGCTACAGGGCCGATCACGTCCGCGCCTGTGACCGGGGTCGATGTCGGGGCGATCGCGACCACTGCACTGGACCGGGCCGACAACCCGACCCGACCAGCCGCGCCCACCCCTGCGCCGGTTGCGGCACAAGCCCCCACGGCAGTGCAACCCGCCGGTCTCGAGCCCAAGCGGCACAAGGTCGAACGTGGCGAAACCGCCTATTCCATCGCGCGGCTTTACAACGTGACCGCAAAGTCGGTGGCTGACTGGAACGGGCTTGGCCCCGATCTGTACCTGCGCGCGGGCCAGACACTGTTGATCCCGCCTGCCGCCGATGTTCAGCCGCCGCGCTCTGCGTCAGCCGATGCCGTGACGGTGCCCGGCGCCGGGTCGCCGACCCCCCTGCCCCCATCAGCGGCGAAACCCCTGCCTGCGGAAAAGACCGCCCCCGCCAGTGCAGCAACAGACAAGCCCGCGTCGCCTGATCTTGGCCAACAACGAACCGCCGTATCCAGCGCGCGCTTTACCATGCCGACCGATGGCAAGATCATCCGCGCCTATGAGAAAAAGAAATATGACGGCATCGGCATCGGTGCCCCTGCGGGTACGGTTGTGCGCGCTGCTGCGGATGGCACGGTCGCCGCCATCACCCGTGACACCGAACAGGTTGCCATCGTGGTCTTGCGTCACGATGGCAACCTGTTGACCGTCTATGCCAATGTCGACGGCATCGCGGTGACCAAGGATGCCAAGGTCAAGCGCGGCCAGACCATCGGCAAGGTCGGCAAGGGTGATCCCGCCTTCTTGCACTTTGAGGTTCGCAAGGGATCGGACAGTGTGGATCCGATGACCTATCTGCAATAGGTTGCGGGCTCAGGGGGCCGCGGACCCCCTGTCTGGTTCGCCCCAACCCCATGTCTGATGTCACATCCGGTCCCGATTACCGCTTGCGGGTCTTGCGGTAGATCGCGTCAGGGCCAAGCGCGTCAAGTTGGTGGCGCGTGGCCTCGGTGCCAAAGTGCTGGTTGTGGCTGAGGCCGGGAAAACGGGTCCGCAAGTCGTCTGCGATTTCGTCCGGAAAACTGGAGACGGTGGCCTCGTTGACCATCAGGCTTTCGACCGGGATGCCTTCGGCATAGATGATCTCGTGCTGATCGAACACCAGACTGAAGTATTCGGCAAACCCGCCTTCGCGCAAGAACACCCGGTCCCCATCGACAAGGTGCCGCGCCTGGACCAGCAGTTCCGACGTATTCATCCCCGCGATGCGCTGGCGCTGGTACAAGAACAACCGATGATGCTGGCCCACGATCAGGTCTGCGACATTGCCCAATGTGCCCTTCGCGATTACCACCGGGGCAAAGCTGCCTCGGGCGCGCAATGTGGTACGCCCGATCCAGCGGATCGGCTGCGGGCCACGGTCACGGGTCAGAATACGCGTACCGGGCTCCAGCGACTCGATCGGCATCTGCGCGCCAGAGCCAAGCGTGATCAGGGTCCCACGGCAAAACGACAGACAGATCAGGTCGGCCAGCCGCAGATCGTCGGGCGGATCTTCGACCTGCAACAAGGTATATTCGGTGCGCGGCGCGATCGGGGTCAGCGGCAAGACATAAAGTTCCGCCACCGCAGACCGCCCCGCTGCGCGGTGACGCAACATCAGCAGTTCGACCTTTTCGCCATCCGGGGCCATCAATGTCAGGCGCGACGTCAGCATCAAGGGGTCACCCGGGGTGCCAACCTCGGACCCGTCGGCCACCGTCTGTTGACGGGCGGCGGGGCCAGACCGCGGCTGCGCCAGCGCAAGCCGCAGCGCAACCGCCTCGATGTCCAGTTCATAGATGTCACCGGGGCAAAGCTCTTCGGCCTCGCCCAGCCCGTCACCCAGATTGGCGCCAGAGGTCACATAGATGTCCGAGGCGCTGAAAACGCTGAAGCGGTGCGCGGCGGCTTGGGGGGCAGGGTCAGAGATATGTTGCACGCGCGGATCCTTATCGTCTTGCCGATGCGTGCCGCAGACACAGACGTCTCCGACAGCGCAGTTTGTCTGACAATGAAACAGGATCGCGGCAGCATTGGGGCGCATCAGGCGCAGCGCCCGGAAACTCTTGACAGAATGTTACCTCGGCTTCAGTTTCGACCCTTGCGCACCCCAAAGGACTTTAGTCGCGCGCAGAGTTCTGATTGAATGTTTGAAAAGGATATTTGATGCCGAATTTCCTGGTTGATTTTGCAGTAGGGCCCTCGAACTTTGTCTTGGGCAGTGGTGATTACGGTGTCGTGATGGCCAACGGGTCGATCACCACACCAATCGGAAGCGGCATCTACGGACACGGCGTTCTGATGTTCGGATCGGGCGCGACCCTGATCAATATGGGCGTTGTTTCCGCCCCCCAGCTGAACGGTGTCACGGTAAACGGATCAGGCCACCGGGTGTTCAATGCGGGCCTGATCGCGGGTCAGACCGGCGGGGTCATCGGCTCTGCAACCGGCAGCCTGCTGGAAAATTCGGGGTCCATTCTGGCAGGCCCAACCGCGCGGGCGGTCTCGATCGGGGCTGGATCGACGGTTCAGAACACCGGAACGATCACCGCGATCACCGCCGAGGCAGTGATGATCAGTGGCAGTGGCAGCAGCAAGATCATAAACACCGGGCTGATCGCGACTGGCGGGCTGACAGCGGTCGTTCTGGGGTCAGACGCGGACCGCTTGACCAATACAGGAACCATCATCGGAAACGTCAATCTGGGGTCAGGCAATGATATTCTGGTCAACACAGGCACCATTCAAGGTGACGTGATCGCGGGCTCAGGGCGCACCACGTTCCTGTTGGAAAACGGCGGGGTGGTGACGGGGACCATTCGGGGGGGCACACAAGACAGCCTGTTGCGCGGCGGCGACGCGGCTGAACGGTACATCGGCGGCAATGGCAGGGATACGCTGCACGGCAACGGCGGCGATGACCGGCTGGAGGGCGGCGGCGGCAACGACCTTATCACCGGCGGAGACGGGTCCGACAGCCTGTATGGCGGCAACGGGATCGATACCCTTGACGGCGGTACGGGTGACGACCTCGTTGATGGTGGCGGCAGCAACGATATCCTGCGTGGAGGCGCTGGCGATGACACCTTGATCGGCGGTCAGGGCAACGATCTGCTGCTGGGCGGATCCGGCGATGATGTTCTGGTGGGCGGAACAAACCGCGATACGATGGTGGGGGGCGGCGGATCGGATGTGTTCGTCT
>JAUSPL010000091.1 GCA_030656535.1 Gemmobacter sp. | reverse complement strand
CCTCTCCGCTGGCGGGGTGGGAAATGCAGCCAGACCGTTGGCTGGGGCTGACGTTGCTGTCGGCGGCGGCCATTCTGACCCTGCCGCGCATGTTTCAGGTCCTTGTGGTCGAAAACGCTGACGAGTCACATCTGAGCACGGCAAGCTGGGCTTTTCCGCTGTATCTGTTCTTGATGAGCCTGTTCGTCGTGCCGATCGCCGTTGTGGGCCTGTCAGTGCTACCCGCCGGATCGAACCCCGATCTGTTTGTCCTGACGCTGCCGCTGGCGCTTGATCAGGGCGGACTTGCGATGCTGGCGTTTTTGGGAGGGTTCTCGTCTGCGACCTCTATGGTGATCGTGGCGGCCATCGCACTGGCCACCATGTTGTCGAACCATGTCGTGATGCCCCTGTGGTTGGCCGTCGGGGTGCGAAAGGGGGCAGAGGCAGGCGATCTGCGGCGGGTGGTGTTGCTGGCGCGGCGGTTCTCGATCGCGGGGGTCATGGCCTTGGGCTATGCCTATTACGCGCTGTCGGGCGGCGCGGGGGCTTTGGCTGCCACTGGTCTGATCGCCTTTGTCGGTGTGGCACAAATCCTGCCCGCGATGATGGGGGCGATCTTTTGGCGCGGTGCCACACGCCTGGGTGCGCTGGCAGGGCTGTTGGTCGGGTTCGGGCTGTGGCTTTATACGTTGTATCTGCCGTCGTTCGGGATGGGTGCGGTGATCCCGCTGTCGGTGTTTTCTGACGGACCGTTCGGGATATCTGCGCTGCGGCCGCAGGCGCTGTTCGGTTTTGAGGGCATGGACCCGCTGATCCATGCGATGTTCTGGTCGTTGACCGCCAATACCTTGCTGTTTTGTGGCGTGTCGCTGGTGTCGTTTCCCACCCCGATGGAACGGCTTCAGGGGGCACAGTTCGTCAATGTGTTCGACCATTCCGGTCCGGCAAGCAGTTGGTCGCGCGGCAAGGCCGACCCAGAAGATCTGTTGATCATGGCGCAGCGGATTCAGGGCGAGGATGTCGCGCTTGCGTTTTTCGAATCCGAAGCGCGCGCGCAGGGTAAGGATGGCTATCTGCCAGACATTACCTCGGACTTCCTGGACCTTCTGGAACGCCGCCTGTCGGGGTCGGTGGGTGCCGCGACGGCACATGCGATGTTGGCGCAGATCACCGGAGGGACATCGGTGTCGGTCGAGGATCTGATGGCGGTTGCAAATGAGACCGCTCAGATCATGGAGTATTCGTCCCAGCTGGAGGCGCAGCAGGCCGAATTGACCCGTGCCGCCCGCCAATTGCGCGACGTGAACGAAAAGCTGACGCAATTGTCGGTGCAAAAGGATGCATTTCTGTCCCAGATCAGCCACGAGCTGCGCACACCCATGACCTCGATCCGTGCGTTCTCCGAAATCCTGATGGACGGCGACATGCCGCCGGAAATGCTGGATCGGTATGCGAAAATCATCCATGACGAGGCGATCCGTCTGACCCGGCTGCTGGATGATCTATTGGATCTGTCGGTGCTGGAAAACGGCACGGTTCAGTTGGCAATCAGGCAAGACAACCTGCGCAACCTGCTTGACCGCGCGCTGTCGGCGTCCGGATCGACCCGCCCGGAACGTCAGTTCACCATCCTGCGCGATCTGGTTGCCGAGGATGAACTGGTGACCTCTGACACGGATCGGCTGACGCAGGTTTTCATCAACGTCATCTCGAACGCGCGCAAATACTGTGACGCGGCTGCGCCGGAACTGCGCATTGTCGTTCGGCGCCGGGGCGCGCGGGTTCAGGTCGATTTCATCGACAACGGGTCCGGTATTGCCAAGGAAAGCCAGTCCCTTATCTTTGAAAAGTTCGCGCGGTTGACCGACAAGGACCGCGCAGGCGGTGCGGGCCTGGGACTTGCGATCTGCAGCGAGATCATGGTCAATCTGGGCGGCGAAATCAGCTATCTTCCGGGCAAGGGCGGGGCTGCATTCCGCGTGCTGTTTCCCAAGGTGCTGACCCCGGCCGACAGCGGTGCGCCCTGACCGACCTGAATCGCGGCGCGGATAAACCTTTTGGTAAGCGTGCTCTGCCAATGTGACAGTGAATGGAACGGCAGGGCAGGCTATGACACCACATTTTGGGGCACAACCTCCGGCGTCCGCGAATGGCGGGACACGGCGCAAGATCGGGATTTTACGCGCGCAGGTGGCAGACGCGGGCAATGAAACTGCGGCGCGGGCGTGGCGGCTGGGGCTGGCGCGGGCGGCGCGCGATGAAATCGGTCTGCCTGTTGCGGTGCGGGCGATCCGCGACGACCGCCGATCGCTGGCCGAGCTGTTGGAGCTGCCGCCGGAACGCGCGCTGCTGGCGGTTCTGGAAGGGCCGGGTCAGGTCATGGGCCTTTTGGCCGTGTCGCCAGAGCTGCTGGCCTCAATGATCGAAATGCAGACTGTGGGGGCGGTTGCAAACACCGCCGCCCCGACCCGCCGCCCGACGCGCACCGATGCTGCGATGTCGGCCGCGCTGATCGACCGGGCGCTGACCGACATGGAAACCACGCTGGCGACGGCGTCTGATCTGGTTTGGGCCGGGGGGTTCCGGTATGCATCGTTCCTCGAGGATGCGCGCCCTCTTGGCCTGTTGCTGGAGGACGTGCCGTATCGCGTTCTGATCGCAGATCTGGACATTGCCGAGGGCCGGCGGACCGGGCGGGCCCTTTTGGCGCTGCCCGCCGAAGGTCGCGGGCCAAAGCCCTCGGCGCGGCCGCTGCCGCCCGATGCGACCATTGCGCAGGCAACCAACTGGTCCACCGCGCTGACCGAAGGGGTGTTGGGGTCCGGCGCGATGCTTGAGGTGGTGATCGGCCGTGTCAGGCTTCCGTTGGCGCAGATTCTGGCGCTGACCCCAGGGGCAGTGCTGCCGCTTGGATCAGCCACGCTTGATTCGCTGGTGGTGCAGACGCCCGAAGGCATGGTTGTGGCAACCGGACGTCACGGGCAAAACCGGG
>JAUSPL010000082.1 GCA_030656535.1 Gemmobacter sp. | reverse complement strand
GGTGACGCAGCATCATCCAGATTTTCAACGCCCGGAACCCGCGCGAGGTTTCAAGGGTGTAGTCGTGCAGGAACTCTGCCGCCGCCAGCCCGCGCGTGGTGGTCTGGAGATATTCGGCGGTCTCCGCAAAAGTCTGGCGATGCACCCGGCGATCCCGGAGCAGGGCGCAGCCCACGTCGAAGGGCGCGTGCAACCCCTTGTGCAGGTCCAGCGCGAGCGACTCTGCCCGCTCGATCCCATCCACCAGATGACGGTTTTCGGGCGCGATCCGCAGCAGGGCACCGATACAGCCATCGACATGCAGCCACAGACCCTCGTCACGGCACAGATCGGCCAGTGCCGTCAAATCGTCGATGGCCCCGGTATTGGTGGTCCCAGCTGTGGCGATCACACAGGCAGGCGTAAGCCCGTAGGCCCGGTCCGCCGCAATCGCGGCCCGCAGGGCGGGCACATCCATCTGGAAATTCGCGTCCGAGCGGATGCGGCACAGCGCCTTGGCCCCAAGCCCCAGCAGGTTCATCGCCTTCATGTGGCAGTTGTGAACCTGATCCGAGGCGTAGAACCGCAGGTGCCGGGTCATGTCGGTCAAACCCGCGTGGTGCAGGTCAACCCCGGCCATGGCATTGCGCGCCGCCATCAGCCCGATGATATTGGCCATCGACCCGCCACTGACCAGCGTACCGCTTGCGCTTGCGGGAAAGCCCATCATCTGGCGCAGCCAGTCTGTCACCTGCCGGTCCACCAGATTGGCGCCGGTATCCCCGCCGCCCAGGTTGGACCCGTCGATCGCGGCCAGAAAATCACCCAGCGCTCCCGTCAGATTGCCCGCCCCCATATACCAGGCCCAGAAACGCGGATGGATATTGCCCATCGCGTGCGGCATGACATGGGCCATCACATCGGCATAGACATCCTCAAGCGGTTCCGGCCCAAAGGGCACAGGCCCATCGAACGCCACCCGCATGTCCTGCGGCATGGGCTGCCATACCGGGCCATCGCGCAGACCCTGCAGCCGGGCGATGCCGTCATCGACCATCCGGTGCGCCAGTTTGCGCATCCCCTCCCAATCCTCGGGGTCAAGCGTGCGCTCGGTACCTTGGGCGAATTCATCCGTCATGTCAGCCTCCATCGCTTTGCTGGCTCTGCGTCTTGCGGGTGGGCGACCCGTCAGCCGGGATCGGGACGGATCACGACAGTCGCGCCGATGGGCAGGACAGCTTTGCCCGGCATTCCCACGCAGCGCGCATGGTCACCAAGTGTCTCTGCATCGACCGCCACGCAGATGCATCCGGTGCAAAGGCGTCCGTCCACTTCATTGACAACGTCGGACCTGATCCAAGGACCTTGTCGGGCATATTCCTGTTGCCGATACGGGCCGAAACAGCGGCCGTCTTGTCCAGTTCGGCCTGATCGGCCCAAGCGCTTCTGCGCCGCATCCTGTGAAGCTGCTTGCTGTCTTTCCTTTGCTGTGGGGGATCATCGTTGACCAGCCTTGCTGGATGCAGGGGCGCGTCACCCCATCCGATAACCGGGCGTGGACAGGGACAAGGCCATCTCCTCGTCGTCCATGTTCTCGGGAATGCCTTCGAACAGCGGCGTGGTCAGATAGCGCTCGCCCGTGTCGGGCAGCATGCACAGGATCACCGTGCCGGGGGGTGCCTGTTCGGCGATCTGCATGGCCACGGCAAAGCTTGCACCGCCCGAAATCCCCGTCAGTATCCCCTCATGCGCTGCCAGCTTGCGCGCCCAGGCGATGCCATCCGCCCCGGCAATCGGGATCAAGTCGTCATAACCGCCGTTGTCCAGCGCCTCTTGCAGCACCAGCGGGATGAAGTCGGGGGTCCAGCCCTGGATCGGATGCGGCTCGAAAGCCGGGTGGCTCTGCGCCGGGGCGCCGCCCGCGCCACGCGCCTGCGCGATCCCGCTGCCGATCAACGCGGCATTGGCCGGTTCCGTCAGGATGATCCGGGTCTCGGGCCGTTCCTTGCGCAACACCCGCGCAAGGCCGGTCACAGTCCCGCCGGTGCCATAGCCGGTGACGACATAATCCAGCCGGTCGCCCGCGAAATCGCCGATGATCTCGCGCGCGGTTGTGGCCTCGTGGATATCGGCATTGGCGGCGGTCTCGAACTGACGGGCCAGAAACCAGCCGTGTTTCTCGGCCAGTTCCACCGCCTTCATATACATGCCCGTGCCCTTGCTGGCACGCGGGGTCAGCACGACCCTTGCGCCCAGCATCCGCATCAGGCGCCGCCGTTCGACGGAAAAGCTGTCGGCCATGGTCACGACAAGCGGGTAGCCCTTTTGCGCGCAGACCATCGCCAGCCCGATCCCGGTATTGCCGCTTGTCGCCTCGACCACCGTCTGACCGGGGGTCAGGGCTCCGGACTTCTCCGCCGCCTCGATGATGTTCAGCGCCAGACGATCCTTGATCGACGCACCCGGGTTGAACGCCTCGGCCTTGACGTAAAGCCTGACCCCTTCGGGTGCGAGGTTGTTCACCCGGATGACCGGCGTATCGCCCACCGTGTCGAGGATCGAGTCGTAGAGGCGCCCGCGCCCCCGTGTCCTGCGGATCGTCATCGCATCCATCTGATGTCTCCTTCCAGGGGGCCGGAGCCTGCATCGGTCCGGCCATGTCTGTATGACGCAGGGGTCAGTGCTGATGTTCGGGCGGCGCGAACAGGATCAGCTCGACGCGCTCATTCCCATCGACATAGGCGTCATGTCCGGGCGGGATTTCGAAGAAGTCTCCGGCAGTCAGATGCGTCTTGATGCCCGTGTCCAGCATCCGCACCACCAGATTGCCGGAAATGCAGTATCCGGTGTGGCGCATCGGGCAGCTGTCCGGCGATCCGAGCAATGGCTTCTCGTCCGCCTCCCAGGTCCAACCCGGCTCGAAAATGGCGTGCATCCCGGTTGTGCCATCGGCCATCTGGAGAATGGAAATCCCGCCGTGTTCCTTCATATCCAGCACCTGGTCCGGGGTGTCGAACCTTCTTGTCTCAATGGCTGTCATCTTGTCCTCCCTCGGGTTGATTTCTGCGCGATGAAACGCCGTCTGTGGAATGAAACGACCCTGACAGCCTACGACCCGGTTCATTGAATTGCTTGACGGGGTCCTGAAGAAATCATGAAGGCCAATGTTCATTGTGGTATAATATCGGGCATGGCTTGGACATTCGGACATTTCCGGCTTGATCCGGAGCAGTTCCAACTGACCCGCGATGGCGCGCCCGTGCGGCTGGAACCGCAGGTCCTGTCGCTTATCATCCACCTGGTTCGCAACCGTCACCGTATGGTGCCCAAGGATATGCTGGCCACCGCCGTCTGGAACGGGGCGGCGGTGTCCGACGCCAGTATCTCAAGCCGCATCCGGTCTGCCCGCCAGGCGTTGGATGACGATGGCACCCGCCAGAGCGTGATCCAGACCGTGCATGGCCGGGGCTTCCGGTTCGTCGCCCCGGTATCGGACCTGCGCCCGGAAAGCCCCAAGGCAAAGCCGAACGATGACACCACGCAAAGCGCCGATCTTTCGCGGCCATCCATCGCGATCTTGCCGTTCCGCCCCTTGGGCGCGATGCCCGACCTGCCCATTCTGGCCGAGGCGATCCCGCATGAGATCATCCAGGCCTTGTCGCGCATACGTTGGCTTGCGGTGATCGCGCGCGGCTCGTCCTTCCGGTTTCGTGGGCCCGAAACCGATCTCGATCTGGTGGGCACGGCGCTGGGGGCCGGTTATGTGCTTTCGGGTCTGATCGAGATCCGTGATGGCAGAATTGTCGTGGTGATCGAACTGGCCGATGCGACACGCGGTGAAGTGATCTGGGGCGACCGTCTGACAGCACCGCTGGCGGGGGTCGAGGATCTGCGCAAAAGGATCGTGGCACGGGTGGTCGCAGCCCTGGACATGCAAGTGCCGCTACACGAGGCGCGCATCGCGGCGCTGGACAGGTCCGAACAGCTGGATGCATGGGCCAGCTATCACCTCGGGCTCAGCCAGCTTTACCGCTTTACGCCTGAGGCGAACCGCAAGGCACATCATTTCTTCGAACAGGCTGTGGCGCGGGACCCGCGCTTTGCCCGCGCTCATGCGGGGTTATCCTTCACCAGTTTTCTAGATGCTTTCTTGCATCTGGGCCCGGATGACCGCGCCGCAGTGGCGGCTGCGCGGCGGCATGCGGAACGGGGGTTGGAGCTGGACCCGCTTGACGCCTTCACCCATTACACCATGGGGCGATCTTTCTGGCTGACCGGCGACCCCGATGCCGCCGCCACATGGCTGAACCGGGCCATCGATCTGAACCCGAACTACGCGCAAGGGTTCTATGCCAGCGCCTTCACAGCAATGCTGACCGGCAATGCTCCCGCTGTCGAAACAGGGCTGGAGACAGCGCTGAACCTTAGCCCGCTTGATCCGCTGCTTTATGGAATGCACGGGGTCCGTGCCCTGTCACTGATACAGACGGGCGACACGCACGCCGCCGCGCGCTGGGCGGACCGGGCCGCAAACACGCCCGGCGCGCACTACCTGATCGCGATGATCGCGGTCGTCGCCAACGGGCTGGACGGCCGTCACCAGCAGGCCGCGCGCTGGCGACAGGACGTGCGCCGCCGCAAACCGGAGGCCTCTGCCGCCCATTTCTTTGCTGCCTTCCCGATGGTTGACGGCGGCATCAGAACCCGGATCGGCGGTGAACTGTCCCGCCAAGGGTTCTGATCAGCCAAGACAGCGTCGAGCTGCCCCTTGTCGTTAGGGCAAGCTGCCACTGCTGCTCCAGCCAATGCAGGTTCTTTAAAATGGTTCTCGGGATAAGCAGGGCCGGATTGGCGACTCAGGCCGAAGCTGACACCCATTCAAGATGTCGTCATGATCTCCAGCCGATGGTGACACAATTACAAACGGCGGGTTTTGTCGAAAAGTCGGCTCGACCTCGTGATTGATGGCCTCGCTGTCTGATCCTACGACTTGATGGTGCGATCCTTTCTCGGGACTGGAAGGAAGCGCTATGGGACATGTCCGTCACGAAGGCGCCACGACCACGGTCGCCGTCAAAGCTGTACTTCAGCAATCGCAAGCGTCGCTCGCGCGGCTGAACCTGGAGCCGATGATCAAGATCATCAGGTTCCCCAGAACCATGGCGACAAGGATCACAAAGACGATTGAGCCCTGTTCCTCGAACAACTGCGGATCAATGCGCGATAAAGGCCCCCGGCAAGTGCGTGGTGACATTGTCGCCCGGGATGCCTGGGTGTTCGGTCCCGGCATCTGGTAGATCAGGTTTAGGAAGAATCGATCTGGCTCTGATGTCCGAATCCTGCAGATGCGTTCGTTGGGCGAGAGACCGTCGGGCGTCTTGAACCGTCGGGCGAAGTTTCAGGGGACGAGGGTTCACCCGACCCAAGAGGACGTCGGTGAGGTCGGTTTGCAGCGGGTCGTGGCTGTTGTGGTGGAACCGTTTCACGGTCGCGTCCCTGATGGTGCGGTTCGTCGGCTCGACCTGGCGGTCCACCGGGCGTTCGACCGAGCGATCGACCCGGCGGCCCCTCTGGAAATCGGTCCCCAGACCGCTTTCTGATCCGCGTGGCTGCACGGATGGTTGGGCTTGGTCAGCCGGTGGTTGGTGCCGTTGGCCTTGCAGATCATGTTGCAGCGCATCGGCCGGGAATAGAGGGTGTTGCGGTTCCGCGGCTGCGCGTCGACCTGGAGGCAGTTGTTGCGCTGCGGAGCGATCTGGAGGCCGTTTTCGGTGAGAACCGTATGGACCTGATACGGCACGCCTTCAACCATGTGTTGCCGAAACCCCCATGCAGGCTTTCTGGAAGCTTTTTCAATTAGTTGTTCGAAGGTGAACGTGGCAGAACGGTCGATGCCCACAAAGAAGGCGCTTGCCGGCGGCGGTCTGCACTTTGACGATGTCCCCACACATAGCTTGCGGACAAACCATTTCAGGGCAACGGATGTGGAAGAACTCGATGGGGCAGCGCTTGAACTTCTGCCTCGCAGGATTGTCGCCAAAGACATCCGGCAAGCGTGAGATGCCATGCCGATGGGGGCCCCGATGCAGCGCAGACCGTGTCAAGTGCGGGATCGTCGGTAAAGGCGCCGTCCAGCGGCAGCAGCCTGTGGCGCCGGATTGCGACGACCATCGCCTTTTGTGCCTCGGTCAAAACCGTGGACCGCGGCTCTGACGGACCGGTCTTCAGATCCTCAGCCGCCGCGCGCTTGCGCCACGTCGCGACCGTCTTGGCGTTGGCCCCGTTCCCGGTTCGGCCGCGCGAGCGAGGCTTGCGATTTCTGTCCAGACTCTCTGACCGCGACCGTGGTCGTGCCGACTTGGTGACGGACATGTCCCACAGCGCTTCCTTCCAGTCCCGAGAAAGGATCGCACCATCAATTCGGGGGATCAGACAGCCGGGGTCAGGTGACTTCCTCGACCACAACCAGATCGCGGACCGATGCACCACGGGCGTGGCC
>JAUSPL010000079.1 GCA_030656535.1 Gemmobacter sp. | reverse complement strand
TTCTTCAACTGATGGATCATCGTCGGATGCACGCCATATTCGGCGGACAGTTCCGATACCGTGCGCGCGCCCTTTACGGATTCCAGTGCCACGCGGGCCTTGAAACCAGCGTCATGGTTCCTGCGCTTCTTCATATCTGATCTCCTCGTTCTTGGAGACCAGCAGACTTCAGATCGTAGCTTCCGCCACTGTACGATTTTCGGGGAGTAGCTCACATGCCACAACGCCCCGGCTCCCGGATACCAGCGGGGCACGGTCAAGAAATTTTTTGTCACCGAAATTCACGCTGCCGCTGTCATCTGCAGGCGGCGGTTTGCCCTTGATGCCGGGAAGTGCCGAGGCTGAGTCAGCAGCCCCAAAACCGGCGCATGCCATCTGCGACCCTGTGGCCCGTCCGAACGGCATCTCTGCCGCCAATCGCTGGGTGACACTTCTGGTTGCGGTTGTCATGTTGAGGAAAACGTGAGCGGTGCCGGAGCAGTTGGTGTGTCAAAATGGCGAACAAGTCGATACCGCACGTTTAGGCGAAACTAGTGGTCGTTCCTCGGGGAAATGTGTCAACTCTTTGGGAACAAAAGATCCTGCTCTGGGGGCATCCATGAGGGTAGGTCGGTCCGTGGCAATGTTGCACATTTGGCTGCGGCCTTGCTTTGTTTGGGTGGAATACGCAAGATCGGCAGACAGATGACACCGCAGGCAGATACGTCAAACCGGATGCGGGAACCGCAAAGAACGCGGGGCAAGCAGCGTGTCAAGTTGTTGCTTGATGCGGCCGAAGCCTTGCTGAGTATCGCGCAAGATGTGGATATCAGCCTTGCGATGATTGCGGAAAAGGCGGATGTGCCGCTGCCATCGGTCTATCACTTCTTTCGCAACAGGGACTCCGTGCTGATCGCCTTGGCGCAGCGCTATCACACCCATCTTGCGGCTTTTGCTGGTGTGCCGTTGGACCCGCCGCCCGAGACCTGGCAAGATATCGTCTGCCGACGCCAGAGCATGGGGGTCGCATTCCTGAACAAGCACCCGGCGGCTTTGCGGCTTTTCATGGGGGCCGGGGTCAGCGTCGAAGTGCGCACTTTGGACCTGCGCGGCAACGAAACGCTGTCTCAGCGTCGGACCGACGAATTTCAGTACTGGTTCGATTGCGCGCATATACCGAAGCTGAAATTGCACCTTGCGTTGTCCATCGGGCTTGCTGACGGGATCTGGGCGATCTCGTGGACGCAGACGGGACTGATAACGCCGGATTACCTGCGCGAAAGCCAGCGCGCCTCGATCGCCTATCTGCGCTGCTACCTGCCCGAGTATTTACCTCACAAATCCTGAAGGACGGTAGTTAGTCGAAATCATTATCACTAAATGACCTGCTGCTGTGGTGTAGTCCAGCGTCATTCGTTGTGGAAAATGACCTGGAATCAGCGCAGATGCCGCAAAAACCACATATCAGTGTGGTTTGATCTGCCTGTTCCATTGTTTGAACTGCGTATCTGCTATCGATAAAAACCATCTTGGCAGCCAAATTCTCTCTGATTAGCATGACTGTAGAACAGGGGGGTGGTAGTGGATATGAGACCGACCAAACGCGACGGAAACCTTCTTGAACGCGCCCGCGCCGTTATCCCCGGCGGGATGTATGGCCATCAGTCAACGGCGCGCATGCCCGAAGGTACGCCGCAATTCTTTGGCCGCAGCCACGGCACGCGTGTTTGGGATGCTGACGGCAATTGCTACATCGATATGATGTCTGCCTATGGGCCCAACCTTTTGGGCTATGGTCATGCGGGCATAGACGCGGTGATCCGCGAACAGATGGCCCTTGGCGACACGATGACCGGACCCGGGCCGGTGATGGTGGATCTGGCCGAAGCGTTGGTCGGAATGATCGGACACGCTGATTGGGCCATGTTTTGCAAGAACGGTGCCGACGCGACGTCGATGGCGATGGTGACGGCCAGGGCGCACACAGGTCGTCGCAAGGTGTTGATTGCCAAAGGGGCCTACCACGGGGCCGCACCCTGGAACACGCCGCGCCCGGCGGGCACTTTGCCCGAGGACCGCGCGCATATCGTCTATTTTGAGTACAACGACCTGCAATCCCTGACGGATGCGGCCCGTGCGGTTCAAGGCGACCTTGCGGCTGTTTTCGCGACACCGTTCCGGCATGATACCTTTGCCGACCAATCCGTCCTCGACCCTGACTATGCGCGTGGTGTACGGGCGATTTGCGATGCGCATGACGCTGTGCTGGTGGTGGACGAGGTGCGCGCCGGGTTCAGGCTGAGCCGCGATTGCACTTGGGACAGTATCGGCGTGCAGCCTGACCTGAGCGCCTGGGGCAAAGTTCTGGGCAATGGGCAGCCTATCTCGGCCCTGCTGGGCAAAGAGCACCTGCGCGCTGCGGCCTCCGAGATTTTCGTGACAGGATCGTTCTGGTTTTCCGCCGTGCCGATGGTCGCCGCATTGGAAACGCTGCGTCTTGTTCGTGAAACGGATTACCTGGAAAAGCTGACCGAGACCGGCACCTACCTGCGCGACGCACTGGCCAAGCAGGCGCAAAGCCACGGCTTTGGTCTGCGTCAAACCGGCCCCGCAACCATGCCCATGATCCTGTTCGAAGAAGACCCGGATTTCCGCTTCGGTTATCACTGGTGCCGTATCGCCATGAAAAACGGACTGTGGCTCAGCCCTTACCACAACATGTTCATCAACGGGGCGATGACCCTGGCTGATATGGACGAAGCCCTTGAAAAGACGGAAATCGCTTTTCTCGATCTCAAGAAAAACCGGGCCAACGTGCCGCCCGTGGCTGCACTGATGCCAAAGGCTCAGCTGGCGATAAAATAATCAGGCACGACCAACAACATGGAGGTCAACACATGAGACAACTCAACAGATTTACGCCACGTGCGCGACTTTTGGGCAGCGCCTTAATCGCCGGTCTTGCGGTTGTTGCCCCACCGGCCTTGGCGCAAAACAGCGAAACATTGGTGATCGGTCGATCGATGGACGTCAACTCGCTCGATCCGGCGCGGGCGTTTTGCGACACTTGCCAGATCTACCTTACATCGGTCTACGATACGCTGGTGGCGCTGGGAAAGGATAACCGGACCCTTGAGCCGTCGCTGGCCACCAAGTGGGAGGTGAGTGACGATTACACCGAGTACAGCTTTACCCTGCGCGGGGATGCCAAGTTCTCGGACGGCTCGCCGTTGGAGGCATCTGACGTGGTCTGGACCTTCCAGCGGATGAAGAACCTGAAAGGGTCGCCATCGTTCCTGATGGACGGCTTGGCCTCGATCAGCGCGCCCGATGCAACGACGGTCAAGATCACGCTGGAGGCGCCCAACGGTGAATTCCTGAACAAGCTGTCGGCCCCCTATGCCGGCATCATCAACGCCGAAGTGGCAATGGCTGCAGGCGCCGTAGCCGATGAAACCGCCGCCGAGGCGGACAAGGCCGAAACATGGTTTCTCAGCAACTCTGCCGGTAGTGGGCCGTTTTCATTGGTCAACTACAGTCCTGAAAACGAAATGCGCCTGACGCGGCATGACGGGTATTGGGGCGATGCCGCCCATTTCAAGGATGTCGTCATCACGCAGATCCAGGATTCCGTCGGCCAGGCCCAGGCGCTTGAATCGGGGTCCATCGACATCGGGATGCAGGTCGATGCCGATACGGCCAAATCCATCACCAGCGACGAGGTCGTGACCGAAATCGTGCCGTCCTACAACTTTCTCTATGTCGCTTTTTCACCCGGCGCAAAGGGGATGATCGATGTTCTGACCCCCGAAGTGCGCGAGGCACTGAGCCTTGCCATCGACTATGACGGGATGATCGAATTCACCGTGGGCGGCAATGGTGTCAAGCAACCGGCCCCTATCCCGAACGGCTTTCCCGGAACGGCAAACCTGAAACCGCGAGAGCAAGACATTGAAAAGGCAAAGGCGATGCTTGCCGCCGCCGGTGTCCAGAACCTGACCATCGACGCGGGTTATCCCAACG